>JAHAYQ010000194.1 GCA_018384465.1 Myroides sp.
TCGTTTATTGCACTAATTACACCAAAAGGAAAAGAAGGTTTATATCAAGGCACCTACTTTTTACCAGTAGCAGCAAGTTATTTTGTAACCAGTTTTATTTCGGGAAGCTTATATCAATCATGGTCTGACAAATTATCGTTATTAAAAAAAGAAATGGCGGGGAGAAATATAGAAATGCCTGAAGTAGTTACCAACGAACAGTTTATAGAACAAGGCGCTAAATCATTAGGAATGAGCATTTCAGAATTTGAAAAACAGTTTAACTTAAAAGCCGAATCGGTTGATTGGGACGTAGTTAAGCAATCGTTCAACGAATTCGCAACTACCAAAGGGATCGATGTAAGTCAGATTCATTTTCCGTTTTCAAAGAACGAATACTTTGCTTTGGCTGAACAAAAATTAGGCATGGGGCATTGGGAAGTAGTAGATATGCTTTGGGAAACTTATCAGCCTAATAAAATATGGTTGGTTATTGTAGGAATCGGGATATTTTCAATTATTACTTTATCTATTTACGATCGATTAATTATTAAACCCTTAGAACGAAAGAAACAAACTAATATATAAGGATTTCTTTTTACAGAAATCTAAATTTTGTGTATCTTTCCAACTTCAAATTAAATTTTAAATTAAACTTAATGACTACAGAATCTACTAATCCAGATTTTTTTAAATCTAATGTGTTAGGTCACCCTGCAGGATTATTCGTTCTTTTCTTTACAGAAATGTGGGAACGTTTTTCTTTTTACGGTATGAGGGTACTTCTTGTATTGTTCCTAACAGCAGCTATAACAGGAAATAACCCTGGAATGGGATGGAGTGCCGAAAACGCCGGAGCTTTATATTCAACCTACGCCATGTTGTTATACATTACACCTATTTTTGGTGGAATTATTGCCGATCGCTATATTGGATATCGTTGGGCCGTGGTAATAGGATCTATCGTAATGACTATGGGTCACGTTATCATGTTTTTCGATTCTGAAATTGCTCTATATTTTGGTTTAGGGTGTTTAGTAATTGGTACAGGTTTTTTTAAACCAAACATGACTTCAATTTTGTCTGAAATGTATAAATCATTCCCTGAAAAGAAAGACGGTGCTTATACCATTTTCTATATGGGTGTAAACGCCGGAGCCTTCTTTGGAATGATGCTTTGTGGTTACTTAGCTAGAGAAATGGGTTGGCATTATGGCTTTGGTTTAGCAGCGATTTTTATGGGACTTGGTACCTTACAATTTTGGTTAGCAAAACCTCTTTTTGGAACTATTGGTGATGTTCCTGTAAAAGATAAAAACAAAGCAACTAATGTAAGCTTAGTAAAAGAAGATGGTGAATCTGAAAATGATTATGTAGAAAGAGTTAAAGAAAACAGAAGAAACCCTTTTACTACTATAGATTATGTATTAATTGGTTTTACTACAATTGTAGGTTTACTTTTTGCTTTTGATGCACCTCTTTATGTAATTGGAGGAATTGATTTTTTACCTTCATTTGATTTATCGGGCATAGGTTTCGATACTGTTCGTGGAATGTACCTACTTGTTATTTTAGGTTTAGTGGTTTTCATCGGTTTAATCATCTCTCGACTTGTTAGATACGAAAAAGTTATTCGCGATCGAATGATTGCCGTTATCATTTTTGCTTTCTTTACTATTTTCTTTTGGATGAGTTTTGAACAAGCGGCTTCTTCATTAGTATTGTTTGCACGTGATAGTGTAGATCGATCGTTAGAAGGTACCTCGTTAATCATTTTTAACACCGTAAACACTTTACTAACAATAGTACCATTATTGTTTATTTCATGGGTTCTTTACCTATTGGCTAAACAAACTTGGAAAAAAGCAGCAACCACTAACATAGTACTTATCATAACTTTTATTGGTGTTTGGGCAGTTGCTATTTGGATGTTAGCTAACGAATTTACGAAAGAAGCTTCGGAAATTGACCCAACATGGTTCTCTATTTTAAACTCGTTCATAATCATTGCCTTTGCATCATCTGTATCTAAAGTATGGGATTCTAAATTTAACCCCCCAGCCGCTGTAAAATATGGTATGGGATTAATTATTATGGCAATAGGATTTGGTTTATTAGCTTATGGATCTTACGGAATTACCGAAGGAATCAAAGTAAGTATGATATGGCTTATTTTAGCTTATTTGTTCCACACATTAGGTGAATTATGTTTATCTCCTGTTGGTTTATCTTACGTTTCAAAATTAGTTCCAGCACGTATGATTGCCTTCATGTTTGGAATGTGGTATTTAGCGATTGCCATCGGAAACAAATTAGCAGCCTTATTAGGTGGGCAAATTGATAATATTACCGAGCAATATTCCCTTTCAACGTTCTTCTTAATCTTTACAATTGTTCCAACCGTTGCCGGAATTCTTGTAATGTTATTGAACCCAGTATTGAAAAAATTAATGCACGGTGTGAAATAGGCACACTTTTTGAAAATATGAAATCCGATGGTGTTACACTATCGGATTTTTTTTATATTTACATACTTAATTATCAAACAAATGAAAAAAAGCATTTTATTAGTATTGTTTGCGCTTACAACGATGATTTCTCAAGCGCAAGAAATTAAATGGATGACGATGAAAGACGCTATTGCGGCTCAGAAAAGAAACAAAAAACCTATTTTTATCGATTCGTATACCGTGTGGTGTGGACCATGTAAAATGTTGGATAAAAACACTTTTAGTGATCCAAAAGTAGCAAAAGAAATTAACGACAAATACAACCCGGTGAAGTTTAATGCAGAAGGTAACGAAGAAATACAGTTTAACGGAACTTTATACACCAACCCTAGTTATCAAGAAGCTCGAAAAAACTCGCGTAATGCCATGCATCAATTTACGGCGTATTTACGTGTTCCAGGATATCCAACTATGTCGGTAATCAATGCCGATGGAAAAATAGTTAAGACTATTGTAGGCTACAAAACTCCCGATCAATTATTATCAGAATTATAAGACAATACAAAACTTCCCTTAGTGCGCATATCGTAATAAGGGATTTTTTTTTGATCAAAATACGCAATGTATTCATCTGTTAAATACAGATAATTACTTCTGTGAAGTATCACCAACTTTGGCTGTGTATCAGAAATCAATCGATCTAAATTTAATTTTGGATTTTGATACAATACCACATAATCAAACGGCTTTTTTGGATAAATTGATAAGCTATCAACAAGCAACCATTCTTTATTATTCAAAGTAAAGGCTTTTGCCAAGCTATCTAAATGATGCACTTTCATTTGGTTGTGCAACTGATAGTTTTTTATGGTTCTATCTGTAAACATATTTCCACCTCCTATTTGATGTAAGAAAGATCCTGATCTATTTAAAATTACTATTTTATTATTATCACTAAGCATAACCAATTCTACCTTAGATTGATTTTTAATATGCTCAATGATACTTACTGACTGAAACACAACAATACAAATTAAAGAAACAAACAATTGATTAACTTTCCGCGTTTTAAAAAACCAAAAAGCACTAAAAATCAACAACAATAAGATTATTGTTTGAATTGGAGTTAAGTAAAAATCGATGGTTTTAACCGAAAAATAATCTGATAAATTTGAAAGTGTATCAAAACAAAAAGAACTCACATAATGCAAAATAGGAGTGAAAAATGCTGCAAGATCGTTAACTATCAGACTTAGCACCATTTGAATAAACCATGCAACCAACAAAAATGAAGTGATAGGAATAGCTATTAAATTACCAATTAAAAAAAGCAATGGTATTTGTTTAAAATACAAAATACTTAATGGCAACACTCCTAATTGGGCTACTAAAGACACACCTATTAACTGACCAAAATAATTGCCAATCCAATTTCTAAAAGTAAAATAACGTTGAATTACAGGATAACAATACACAATGGCAAAAACAGCTAAATAGCTTAGTTGAAAACCTACATCAAACAAATAATTAGGTGCTACAATAAGTATTAACAACATACTGCCCACCATTAAATTAAGAGTATCAACATTTCTTTTGCTCCAAACACCTATCATCCCCATAACGCACATTAAAGCTGCACGAACGACCGAACCTGAAAAACCAGCCATTAAACTGAAAACAAGAAGAAAAACAACCAAAATTACAGGTATCACTTTTTTGGGCACACGTAAATGGGTTAATACATACGATATGGTAGAAAACAACAATACCACATGCATACCTGAAACAGCCAAAACATGTAAAATACCAAAGTCTTGAAACTGTTGCTGTAATTCGTCTTGCAAATTGGTTTTTATTCCAAAAAGCAACGCTTCGGCAAATCCTTGTGTTTTAGCATCGTATCCTAAGTGACTAAATTGCGATACTAAATAATCACGCAAAGACACCACTAAACTATTAAATGATTGTTCTTCGCCAATTTTAACCGGCGCATGATACGAATTAATTTGATAATAAATTTGTTTGTGTTGTAAGTACTGTTTGTAGTTAAAATCATATAAATTTCGTGGAGCTACTACTTCATTAATTGTTCCAACCACTTTATAAACCTCACCTACCCTTGGCAAATGGCTTTCTTTGGGATAAGAAATAACAACTTGAGGCTTGTTAGTCTCCGAAAGTAAGGTAGCGTAAGCCCGATGCGCATATTGGTTCGATTTTAAAACCTCATCTATTTTTATCGTAAATTGGGTTTGATTTAAATCATCAACTTTTACTTTTTGATTTGATACTTGATGCATACAAGCACCCATACTTAAAAACAACACACAGACAACCACCCAAGTTATGGTATTTGTGAGAATCTTAAACCCTCTATTTCGTTGAGAAAAGTAAAGGTAAATAAAGACAACAAACGCTAAGGTACCTAAAATTAAAGGCATGAGAAATGGAAGCCCAAAATAGTGGCTACAAAAAATCCCACTGACATAAGAAAATGTAATGGGATAAATTGGATATTTCATTACCTTCTTCACAATTTAAAGGTATGAAATTTTTG
>JAHAYQ010000213.1 GCA_018384465.1 Myroides sp.
AAAGTTATTCACTGTGAATTTCAAGAAGATTTATCTGCAATCGTTGAGCATAACTTTAAAGTTTTAAATGCAGATACTATTGAAACCATCTCGGGCGACAGTATTTCATATCTTCAGCAATCATCTGAAAAATTTGATTGGATTTATATAGATCCGGCTCGAAGAGATGATAAAAAATCAAAAGTTTTTTTATTAAAAGATTGTACTCCGAATGTAGTTGAATTACAAGATTTCTTATTTGAAAAATCAGACAACATTTTAATAAAAGTAGCTCCGTTACTTGATATATCTTCCATTTTAAACGAATTAAGCAACGTAAAAACCATTTATTCGATCGGCTTAAACAACGAAGTTAAAGAACTTTTAATTGTTCAACAAAAAAGCTTTACTGGTCAACCAGAATTAATAGCAGTCAATATTTCAAACGATGAAACCATTCATCAAGATACATTTTCACTAATTGATACTGCTGATTCGCAGTTATCAATTCCTTTAAGTTATTTGTATGAACCTTTTACTAGTTATTTAAAAACAGGTGCTTATAATCAAATGGCTCATACATTCAACATTCACAAACTGCATAAACATTCGCATTTATACACATCTGAAGAACTGATAGATTTTCCCGGACGATCATTTAAAATTGAACAAGTAATACCTTATAACAAAAAAGACATTAAGCTTTTAGAAAACACCAAAGCCAATGTTACTACGCGCAATTTTCCTTTAAAAGTAGAAGAAATCCGTAAAAAACACAAAATTAAAGATGGTGGCGAAATGTATATTTTTTTCACCACAGATTTAAACAATGATAAAATTGTGGTGATTTGCAAAAAAATAACGACCGATAATTAATCGGTCGTTTATTTTTTTCTCATGTTTAAAATATGCTTTAGATTCCTACGGAATGACAAACAAACTGTAAATTCTAACGGCATATATTGTTTTTCAAGTATCTTTTAGATTCCTACGGAATGACAAAATAGCAGTAAATTATATAGACATTTATCTTTTAGTACTTCAACTCTAACGTTTTAGACGTTTCTGCTCTTAATTCTTTTAATAATTCCGGATGATCGTTTAGCTTTAATCCAAAAGAAGGAATCATTTCTTTAAATTTTTCCTGCCATTCGGCTGATTTAAATTCATTCGGGAAACATTTCTCTATTAATTTCAGCATAATGGTAACAGTTGTTGATGCACCGGGAGAAGCTCCTAACAGAACAGCTAATGATCCATCGGCAGCATTCACCACTTCCGTTCCAAAAGCCAATTCAGCTTTACCGTCTTTATTGCGTTTCATGGTTTGCACACGCTGACCGGCAATTTCTAAACGCCAATCTTGTTTTTTTACATTTGGAAAATAACTGCGTAACGCATCTATTTTTTTATCTTGAGAGGCTAAAACTTCGGAAATAAGATATTTGGTTAAATCCATATTATCCAAACCAGCGCCTACCATTGTGCCTATATTACCTGTAGAAATAGACTTAAACAAATCCCAATACGATCCTGTTTTTAAGAATTTAGTTGAAAAACCTGCATACGGACCAAACAACAACGATTTTTTACCGTTTACATATCGCGTATCCAAATGCGGAACCGACATAGGAGGTGCTCCAACAGAAGCCAAGCCGTACACTTTAGCAAAATGTTGTTCTGCCAACTTTTCGTCTTCGCAAACCAGCCATTGCCCCGAAACAGGGAAGCCACCATAGGCTTTACCTTCAGGAATTCCCGATTTTTCCAACAATAAAATAGACGCACCGCCAGCACCAATAAACACAAATTTAGTAGTAATGGTTCGTTTTTGTCCTGTTTTTAAATCTTTTATAAAAACATTCCATTTATGGTCTTTTGTGCGTTTTAAATCATAAACTTCGGTTTGAAACGAAACATTCACTCCTTCTTGATTCACTTGATGCTTAATCATTTTTCGAGTCAACTCGCCAAAATTCACATCGGTTCCCAAGTTCATGTACGTAGCTGCCACTTTATCTTTAGCATCGCGACCTTCCATGATCAACGGCGCCCATTCTTTTATAACCGAAGTGTCTTCGCTGTATTCCATCGCTTGGAACAGCGGTTCTTTTTTAAGTGCGTGGTATCTGTTTTTAAGAAACTGTGCATTTTTATCGCCCCATACAAAACTCATATGCGGTACACTGTTAACAAACGTTTTTGGAGACTCGATGATGTTTTGTCTCACGAGATACGACCAAAACTGACGAGATTCTTCGAATTGTTGACAAATATTCAACGCTTTAGTGGTATCAATAACTCCATTTTTCTCTGGAGTATAATTTAGTTCACAGAAAGCGGCATGCCCCGTGCCTGCATTGTTCATGGCATCTGAACTTTCTTGAGCAGCACTGTCTAAACGCTCTAAAATCTCAATAGTTGCCTTAGGATTTAACTCTTTAAGTAACAATCCTAATGTAGCACTCATAATTCCGGCGCCAATTAAAACTACATCGCTTTCTGTATTTTTGTTTGTTGACATTTTAAAATGATCTTATCTTAAACTTCCGTTATTTTTCTTTAAAAACGTCTGCTGTTCATATAATCTTGCAGTAAAATAGTTGCTGCAATTTCATCTACCAGCGCTTTGTTCTGACGTTGTTTTTTCTTTAATCCGCTATCGATCATCGTTTGAAATGCGATTTTGGAAGTGAATCGCTCATCCATCCGTACAATTTCTATTTGGGGAAAGATTTGCGCTAATTTTTCAACAAATTTATTAATTTCATCTGCTATAGCAGAAGCTTCATTATTCATCCGCTTAGGATCACCAACTATTATTTTGGAAACTTTTTCGGTTTTTAGATATTCTTCCAAGAACAAAAAAATTTCTTTGGTTGCCACAGTGGTAAGTCCCGAAGCTATGATCTGCATCTCATCAGTTACGGCAATTCCTGTACGTTTTCCACCGTAATCAATTGCCATTAATCTGAAATTATTCGTATTCAAATGTTCCGTATTCTGATTTTATGGTCAATGCCTTTTTATCTGCTGCTTCTACCCTACCCACAATTTGCGCATTCACGTTAAATTGTTTAGATAAAGCAATGATATCCTCTGCTACTTCCTGATTTACATATAATTCCATTCTGTGGCCGCAGTTAAATACCTGATACATTTCTTTCCAACCGGTTTGCGATTGTTCTTGTATCAATTGAAATAATGGTGGTACTGGAAACAAATTATCTTTAATGATGTGCAATTGGTCTACAAAATGTAATATTTTTGTTTGTGCACCACCTGAACAATGCACCATTCCATGTACATCATCCGCATTGTATTTAGCCAAAATAGCTTTAATAATTGGCGCATAGGTTCTTGTAGGCGACAGTACAAGTTTACCCGCATCTACAGGCGCACCTGCTACCTCATCAGTTAAAGATTTACCTCCAGAATAAATTAATTCTTTTGGAACGGAAGGATCAAAGCTTTCGGGATATTTCTCTGCCAAATAATGTGCAAAAACATCATGGCGTGCAGATGTTAAACCGTTGCTTCCCATGCCTCCATTATATTCATTTTCGTAGGTTGCCTGACCAAACGATTCTAATCCAACAATTACATCACCAGCTTTAATATTGGCATTGTCAATTACATCGCTGCGTTTCATACGAGCTGTTACGGTTGAATCTACAATAATAGTTCTCACTACATCGCCTACATCAGCTGTTTCGCCTCCTGTAGAATGGATCGTTACACCAAACTTTTTTAATTCCTCAATTAATTCTTCTGTTCCGTTGATAATAGCTGAAATAACTTCACCGGGCACCAAATTTTTATTCCTTCCAATAGTTGATGAAAGCATGATGTTATCAGTAGCCCCCACACACAACAAATCATCGATATTCATAATCAGCGCATCTTGAGCAATGCCTTTCCATACGGAAAGGTCTCCTGTTTCTTTCCAATATAAATAAGCTAAAGAAGATTTAGTACCAGCGCCATCGGCATGCATAATCAAGCAGTACTCTTCATCATTAGTTAAATAATCTGGAACTATTTTACAGAAAGCTTTAGGAAACAATCCTTTATCGATATTTTTAATAGCGTTATGTACATCTTCTTTTTGGGCAGATACCCCGCGTTGCGCATAACGATTAGTGCTGTTTGTTGAACTCATTATATTGTTGTATTGTTTTGCAAATTTACATTTAAAAACCATGTTTTGCAATGGAATAAAAAAATATCTATAAATGTTAAGATAACAAATAAAAATATAAACAAGCTATTCAAAATTAATATTTTATTTTTTGAATGTGTAAATACAGTATTATTCCATACAATTTACTAATGTTTTGATATTTTTGAATTATGAAACAACATTTTAAAGGATTCAACGTAAGAGTTTACGCCGTATGTATCGTAAACCAAAAGCTATTAACTTTAACAGAACCTTTCGCAGGAAAATTAGTCACTAAATTACCAGGTGGCGGTT
>JAHAYQ010000230.1 GCA_018384465.1 Myroides sp.
GCATCAATCAATTTGATGCTGAAGTACCCGTTCATTTCCTTTTTTTTCTGAGCTTCTTTTAAATCAACCAAAATAATTTCGGGCAGTTGTACATTATTGTAGCGTTCTAAAAGCTCTGTATATCCGTATTTTTCCTGATAGGCGTTGTAATAACTTTCTAAACTTGGTGTTGCCGATCCTAATAAAACTTTTGCCTGAAACATTTTTGCTAAAACGATGGATGCATCTCGTGTGTGGAATCGTGGTGCCGGATCGTGTTGCTTATAACTTGCTTCATGCTCTTCATCAACTATAACTAAAGCTAAATCTCCAAACGGAAGAAAAACAGAAGCTCGAGAGCCTATAACAATTTGTGCATTTTCATGTCCATTCAGCACGTGATGATAGACTTCTACCCGCTCATTATCAGAATATTTAGAGTTATAAACTGCTACTTTATTACCAAAATAAGCCGTTAGTCGCTGTACCAATTGTGTAGTTAAACCAATTTCAGGAGCTAAAAATAACACTTGTTTTTTTTGTTGGATAATCTCCTCTATCAAATTGATATACAATTCTGTTTTACCTGAACCTGTAACAGCATTTAGTAATATGACATCGTTTTTAACGAACTGTTCATTGATAGAATGCAACGTTTTTTGCTGAATTTCAGTAAACTGTATATTTTGCCTTACTGCATCAGAAAACTGAATGCGATCTTGAGCAATTGTGTAGGTTTTAAAAATTTGCTTTTTCTCTAAATTAGAAAAGATTGCTTTGGAAACACCGGTTTCTTCTAACAACTCGTGTAAGGTAATTAAATCATTTGTAAGTTTTAATTGAAAATACTTTAAAACCAACGTTCGTTGTTTTTCGGTTTTTAAATCATTCTCTAACAAATGCTTTAACTGTTGCTGATCATTAAAATCTTCATGAAGGCCTACATATTTTACCAGCTTAGGTTTGTATTTTTCATATACGTGCTGATTTAAGTTTATAATGTCCTTTTTTAAAAGATCATCTATAACATTAAAAACATTTTTTTTGTTGAGGATTTTCTGTACTTCGTCAAATCGCAGAATGGGTTGTTGTTCAAAAGCTTGATACAGTAAAAACTCATCATCTGATAAACTGTCTAAAGCTATCACTTTATTGCTATTAAAACTTAAAATAGTTTCGCTTTCCAACAAAAAAGCCGATGGTAATGCGGCCTTATAAACATCGCCTAAGGTACACATATAATATTGTGCAATCCATTTCCAAAATTTTAGCTGATGATTTGTTACAATTGGTCGGTCATCAATAATTGTTAAAATATCTTTTGGCTCGTAAATTAATGGCTTATTTGGATGTTTATCTAAAACAATGGCTGTATAAACCCTGCGTTTTCCAAAAGGTACGGCTACACGCATTCCTGCAGACAAAAAGTTAAATTCAGCCTGCGACACCCTATACGTAAAGGTGTTTGCTATAGAAACTGGTACAATAACATCTATAAAAAAATCCATTTAACAAAGATAAGCAAGTGTTTATAGATAATACAAAGCAAAAAACTACAAGA
The DNA here is from genome assembly GCA_018384465.1 of Myroides sp. Lineage (GTDB taxonomy): Bacteria > Bacteroidota > Bacteroidia > Flavobacteriales > Flavobacteriaceae > Flavobacterium. The sequence goes on from JAHAYQ010000230.1 coordinate 1,541, forward strand.
TATTACTTATAACTGTTTAATAAAATCTTCTTCACTCCAAATAGGTATTCCTAATTTTGTTGCTTTTTCTAATTTTGCCGGTCCCATATCGGCACCTGCAACTACTACAGAGGTTTTTCCGGTAATGGAACTTCCGTTTTTTCCACCGTAATCTTCAATCTTTTGTTTGATCTCATCACGAGAAAAAGTTTCAAATTTACCCGAAACCACCATCGTCATTCCTTCAAATTTATTCGAAACTTGAGTATCCTCTTTCGCTTCTACCTGAAACTGTAATCCATAAGATTTCAATCGATTGATGATTTCTAAATTGCCTACGTCTTTAAAAAACGATCGAATGCTCAATGCTATTTTATCGCCAATTTCATCTACATTAATCAACGCATTATAATCTGCCTGCATTAACGAATCGATGTTTTTGTAATGTTTAGCCAGTTTTTTTGCAACTGTTTCACCTACAAATCGAATCCCCAAAGCAAAAAGAACTCTTTCAAAGGCTATTTGTTTAGATTGCTCTATTCCTTTGATTAAATTATCTGCCGATTTTTCAGCCATGCGTTCTAACGGAAGAATCTGTTCCTTTTTTAATTCATACAAATCGGCATAATTTTTTACCAATCCGTTTTTATAAAGCAAGGTAACTGTTTCGGCTCCTAACCCATCAATATTCATAGCTTTTCTACCAATAAAATGCTCGATACGACCAACAATCTGTGGCGGACATTCATAAAAATTGGGGCAATAATGTTGGGCTTCTCCAGGCGTTCTTACCAAATCGGTATTGCATTCCGGACACGTACTTATATATTGCGTTGGTAGGCTATCTACTTTTCTTTGTGATAGATCTACCCCAACAATTTTAGGAATAATTTCGCCTCCTTTTTCTACAAAAACATAATCGTTTACACGTACATCGAGTTTTTCAATCTGATCGGCATTATGCAAAGAGGCTCTTTTTACAATGGTTCCTGCCAACTGCACCGGTTGTAAATTAGCCACTGGGGTAATGGCTCCGGTTCTGCCTACCTGATACGAAATACTTTCTAAAACCGTTGTTGCCTGCTCTGCCTTAAATTTATAGGCAATTGCCCAACGTGGATTTTTGGCGGTGTACCCTAATTCTTCTTGTTGAAATAAATCATTGACTTTAATAACTACTCCGTCGGTTTCATACGGAAGATCGTGCCTGTGCGTATCCCAATAATTGATAAAATCTAAAACTTCGATTAAATTTTTTACCAATTTTGATTGATTTGGCACTTTAAAACCGTACGAACGGGCAGCATCTAATGATTGTGCGTGGGTTTTAAAATAATTGTTAGCGCCCACAATATTGTACAGCAAACACTCTAAAGGGCGTTTAGCTACTTCGGAGCTATCTTGCAATTTTAAACTGCCCGATGCTGTATTTCTGGGATTCGAATACGGTGTTTCACCAATATCGATCAATTCCATGTTCATTTTTTCAAATCCTGCCAACGGAAGAATAATTTCTCCGCGTATATCAAATTTTGCAGGATAATCTCCTTTTAATTGTAAGGGAACCGACTTAATTGTCTTGATATTATTGGTAACGTCATCGCCCTTAAAACCATCTCCCCGAGTAACTGCTTTTTTCAATTTTCCGTCTTCATAGGAAATCGAAATAGAAGCTCCGTCATATTTCAGTTCACAAACATATTCAACTGTCACATTCCCCAAAACCTTTTGTATGCGTTTTTCCCAATCGATTAAATCTTCTTCAGAATACGAATTTTCCAACGAATACATACGATGTTCGTGCACCACGGTTTCAAAATTTTTGGTAACCATTCCACCCACTCGTTGCGTAGGCGAACTATCGTCAAAAAACTCTGGATGTTCCGTTTCTAACGCCTCTAACTCCTTCAATTTCTGATCAAATTCAAAATCAGAAATCACCGGTTTATCCAACACATAATAATTGTAATTATGTTCGTTTAACTCCTTCCGAAGCAACGTTATTTTTGATAATACATCCATAATATCAACGAATTATTTTTTAAGAATTGTTTTAATTTGATGGTACAATTCACCCTGACTTAAAATACCGCCCTGCTGAATGATTGCAAAAAGTTCACCGTTTCTGTCACCTCCAAAAGCTTTAGAACCATAGCGAATATCTACCTGATCATTTACCAAATGATCGCCCAACCATTGTAAACCTTCTTTTGTAAGAAAATCAACCTCTTCATTGCTTGTTTTTAACACAATAGTGTCAATATCGGTCTCATCAAACTGAAACAGAAATATATGATTTTTTGAAAAATGTTCTATATATCGTGCCGATTTTAATACACCTTCCCATACCAAATCCGAAAATATGTCAATTTCCTGCTCGGCAACTTCTGGTTTAGCAATTTTTAATTCATCCCATTCTGTTTTATCAATCTGTTGCGATGCCAAGAAGTTAGTAAATTCTACATGAAGTTCTTCTAATTGCTCTTTCGTTAATCTCGCGTATTTCATTATAATCGTTTTTACAAAAATACAATCAAAAAGCGATACTGAAAAAAGTATTTATAATAACAGTCAATTATATTTTTTTCAGGGCAATCCCTTCCACTTACGCTACAGGTCGGGCTTTCGCGAGTCTCTTTTGTTGTTAGTTTAACTAAACCTTTCAGTTAATACTCTTTCACGTATTTTTAAATAAATCTGAGCGAATAAAACACAACAAACAGCTCCAACAAGCGCTCTATCCCTATTGCGTTATACACCCACAAGGTTTTTAGAACTTTGTAGGTTTTAGAAATAAAATCTCCGGTGAAAACGTTTAAAGTTTAAGGTTTAAA
>JAHAYQ010000305.1 GCA_018384465.1 Myroides sp.
TTTCAATAGCTTTAGGTGTTTTTATTGGAATTATACCCGTTTGGGGATTTCAAACTTTTTTATCGATTTTTTTAGCAGCTGTTTTAAAAGGGAACAAAGCACTCTCTTTTTTAGGATCAAACATCAGTATTCCACCTATGATCCCTTTTATTGTGTGGGGTTCCTTACAAATTGGCGGACTATTAATACCAGGCGCCATGCCCTTAACTATAGATTTTGAACATATTTCGTGGCAAGCATTACAAGCTCATTTACTTCAATATCTTGTTGGGAGCCTTATTTTAGCTACTTTTACATCAGTTATTCTTGGAATAGCCGTTTATATGCTATTGAGTTACTATCAACGAAAATCAATAAAAAATGTCTAACGCATTTTATCAGCTTTTCTTAAAAATTCAAAAATACCCCAAAACAGCCCTTTTTACATCGCTTTTGTTTTTGGTTGGGATGTTATTTGTGGTTCAAAAACTTCAATTTAACGAAGATATTACTCGGATTATTCCTCATACAAATACCGAATCTTCTTCGACCGAAATTGTTTCCCAAATGAATTTCACCGATAAAATTGCTGTGATTTTCAAAAAGAAAGAACCATTGGTAGCTGATGAAGATTTATCGAATGTAGCTCAGGTTTTTACCGACACATTGCCCGTGCTTCAAGAGTATTATGCATCGGTGCAGGGTGTGTTGAATGAAGATTTGTTTCAACAATCTTTTGATTTTGTTTATCGCAATTTGCCTTTGTATTTAAACAATGCCGATTATCAACAAATAGCCTTAAAACTCAATAAAGACAGTATTGCACAGCAAGTAGATAAAAATCACGAACAACTGTTATCTGGTTCGGCAGCTGTGATGAAAGACGTGATAGTTAACGATCCATTACAATTATCTTTTCTTGCCTTACAGAAACTACAACAGTTTCAAGGCAATGAAGGGTTTAAATTTCAAGACGGCTTTTTATTTTCAAACGACGGACAAAAAATCATCCTTTTCATCAATCCAAAATTTGCTGGAAGTGAAACAGAAAATAACCAACTTTTCATTACGGCACTCAATGAACTAAAACAGCACTTAAACGATACACACCCTACGGTAGAAGTAAGTTACTTTGGATCGCCTTTTATTGCTGTAGCCAATGCGGAACAAATAAAAACAGATATTTTTACCACTGTTGCTTTATCGGTTGCAGCATTAATGTTGTTGCTTATTTTTTATTATCGAAATTGGTTTGTGCCGGTATTGGTAATGATTCCATCGGTTTTTGGTGGATTGTTCGGTTTGTTGTGTCTTTATTTTTTAAGATCTGAAATTTCAGCTATTTCTTTGTCTATAGCCGCCATTCTTATTGGTATTACCATTGATTATGCGTTGCATTTTTTAACACATTCCAAAAATAACCAGCACAATGCCGAACTATTTAAAAACGTAACCAAACCGTTATTAATGAGTTCATCAACCACCGCAGTAGCCTTTTTGTGTTTGCTTTTTGTACATTCTGATGCCTTGATAGATTTAGGTATTTTCGCCAGCGTTTCGGTAATTGCTACAGCGGTGTTTACGTTAATTATCCTTCCGCATATATACAAGGGCAAAGGTTTGCAGCACGTTCATGTCATTGATAAAATTGCTGCTTATCCGTTCGAAAAAAATAAACTTCTCATTGGTGTAAGTTTGTTATTGCTTATAATTAGTGCTTTTACCTATCATAAGGTGGCGTTTGATGGCGATTTGTCTAAAATCAATTTTATGCCAAAAGAACAATTATTGGCAGAAAAAGAATTGTACAACAACCATGAAATTGCTAAAAAACTATTTGTTGTAACTTATCATGACAAGGAAGAAAAGTTATTGCAGCAGACTCAAGAAATTTCTGATCAATTGAAAAACGATCAACGGGTACAACATATTCAATCGATTAGTACGTTGCTTCCTTCTAAAGAAGAACAGTTAAAAGCCATCGATCGTTGGCAACAGTTTTGGACTCATCAAAGGGTTGATCAAACCATTGCTTCTATTGAAAAATCAAGCGTTGCTAAAGGTTTTAATGAACAAACGCATGAGCCTTTTTATCAGTTGTTAAAAAAAGCGTTTACGCCAATTGGTATCGATACTATTAAATCGTTTAACAACGAATTGTCTAAAGAATTTATCCACGGAAAACAGCCGCAAATAGTTTCTACCGTGGTAACAATCGATCCAAAAGACCGTGATGCCTTTGTAGCTGATTTTGAGCAATATAATAAAAACCAACAGGTAATATTGATTGACAGGCAAGCGTTAAATGAACAGTACCTTGGTTATTTAATCAACGATTTTAATGCCTTGGTAAGTTATTCGTTTGTCGCGGTTATTGTTATTTTGTTTGTTTTTTACCGAAGGATAGAATTGGTGATTGTAGCTGCCATTCCTATTGGACTTACTGGTTTTGTAACCGCCGGAATTATGGGATTGTTGCAAATTCCATTTAATATTTTCAGCACCATTGTTTGTACCTTGGTATTTGGTCACGGAATAGATTTTACTATTTTTATGACCAGTGCCTTGCAAAAACAATATACCGATGGTAAAAATGAAATGCCTTTATACCGTACATCGATTATTTTGGCTGTATTAACCACCATTTTAGCTATTGGGGCGTTGATATTTGCCAAACATCCAGCCTTAAAATCTATTGCTTTAATTGCGTTAATCGGGGTAAGTGTAGCCGTACTGATTACCTTTGTACTGTATCCGCTTTTATTTAAGTTTTTGTTTTTTAACCGAGTAAAAAAAGGTTTGTCGCCAGTGAGTTTGTCCTTGGTTATGCAATCGCTTTTAATGTTTGCCTATTATACATTGGCAAGTTTGGCGGTATCTATTTTTATGCGTGGTGTTTTTTGGATTTTACCTTTTTCCAAACAAAAAAAATGGCATGTATTCAGCAACATCATGTCGGCTTATATGAAATCGGTATTGTATTTAAAACCAACAATAAGCAAACGTATTTTTAATAAAGAACGATTAAGCGAACAATCGGTCATTATCTCTAATCATACCTCTTTTTTAGATTCATTAACCATTGGAATGACACATTCTAAAGTGGTTTATATCGTGAACGATTGGGTATATAAATCGCCTGTTTTTGGACGTGCCGTTAAGTTTTTAGGTTTTTATCCGGCAACAAAAGGAGTGGAACACGGATTAGAACCATTAGAAGAGCGTATCGGTAATGATTTTTCGGTAATGATTTTTCCCGAAGGAACGCGATCACGAACTTCAGAAATTGGTCGTTTTCATAAGGGTGCTTTTTTTATGGCGGAAGAGCTTCAGTTACCAATTCAGCCAGTTTATATTCACGGAAATGCTGATTTATTGCCAAAAGGTGATTTTATAATATACAACGCTATTTGTCATGTTTATGTAGGAGAACCCATTGCGGTTAATGATGTGCGCTTTGGTACTGGATATGCCGAACGTACTAAAAATATTAGTAAATATTTTAAAAGGGAATACACTAAAATTCGCTTAAATGCGGAAAGTGCCGGCTATTTTAAAGAAAAATTATTTTTGAATTTTCTGTATAAAGAACATGGAATTCTTTCAAAAGTAAAACAAGATTTCTCAACGCATAAAGAAATCTATCATGGATTATTTTCATTAATTGATGACAAAGCAAAAATCGCTCATATCACCGCCGATTTAGGTCAGATTGATTTTTTACTGGTCAATCAGTTTCCAACCCGAAAAATTACTACGTTTAATAGCAACGAGGAACACCGTAGTATTTCTAAAGCAAGTTATATCAACAATAAATTTAAAATACGCTATGTGAATGCTGTTGCTGAGGTTTGGCAGCGAAACACTGTTTTAATCCTTTCGCATTTATCAGCGTTTAATGAAGAAATTCCGGTAACTATTCAGCAAATTATTGTGGTTTGTTGTACGTTTGATACGATTTTTGAAGGTTTTGCAAGGATCGATAATAAAATGGGCGTTCACATATTTCAACGCGTTAATTAATGATATAGTAAGTGTTTTATAGTAACACAGCCTCCATACGTTTTGTAAAGAGGCTGCTAGTTTAGTTACTTACCATACGAAAGATTACTTCGTCAAGTCGCTTCTCTCAGATCGTGCAGTAGTAGGGTTCATGTACGTAAAACTATTGCGGTTTGTACTAACGTGACTTTTTTAAATAAAATTACTTAATAAGTTTATTCTTCCTTTTGCTTCGTATTGTTTAATTGAGAAATGTCTGATTCTAGATTTTTTTCCTATTGTTTTGGAAATAGGGTATAAACCCTAAAAAAAACAACCCGATCAAAGCTTTATACTTTAATCGGGTTGTAGATTGTTGAAAATAATTTTAGATTTTATAGTTATATGATGTTGGATTCATAAGAAGATACTAATTTATTAATTCTATCAACAACGTAATTTGATTCCAACAGAATACTCATAAATAAAGTGTTGGATTTTTGACTGGTTTTATCCTTTTTAATTCTACTGATTTCTCGCGACATGGCAAAGTCAATGATTTCTCGCGTCTTTTCACTCAATTCGTTAATTTTATAAGCTTGTTGTGAATCAGGTTGTAAAAAGAAATCTTTTGTAGCAGTCAATAGATCAGAAAAGTTTTGATCAATTTTTATTAAATCTTTTATCTGCGCTTTTTTTAGGCTTTTGTGGTTATTACTGATGTGTGCTATCGCTGCATTATTGATGAAATCTAGTCCCAGAATAATATTCTGAAGGTTTCCGTATGATTTAATCAAATACTTGCTAGAGTCCATCACGTTCGGTTCTACCTTTTTAATCAAAAGATAAAACTCAGATTTAAGACCATCTATTGATTTATTCAGCTTTTTGATGCTTTTTTTATTGTCAATTAATAGTTTATTATTGTCCTGTTCCAAGCTTATAATTGAATTGCCAAATCTACCTTCTAATTTTTCAATTATTTTAGCAATTTGCTGAGTGTTTTTTTGATTGATTTTTTGAATAGATGCAATATCTTCATCATCAAAACTAGGAACATCGGTTTGTGCTTTATTCTTAATTTTTTCTCGATACTGTTTGGTACTGCGGTACATAATAAACGCAAGCAATGCAACCATAACAACTATTCCAACTTGTCCGCCAAAAAACATTATGGCGGCAATAGTGGCAGAAAGCATAAAAGCTGAGAGTCCGGTTAAAAACCATCCACCAATAACATTAAAAACACCTGCCACACGGAATACAGCACTGTCTCTGTCCCACGCTCTGTCTGCCAAAGAAGTACCCATAGCAACCATGAAAGTTACATAAGTGGTAGATAAGGGTAATTTCAAAGAAGTACCGATAGATATAAGAATACTGGCAACAATTAAGTTAACCGAAGCCCTTATCATATCGAAATGGATTTCTTCTGTGTTTTTACTTTGACTTACAATTGGTTTTTCAAAACGACTGTTTATTCGAATTTGTAATCTTGCAGGAAGCGTAGCATTCGATAGTTTTCCTATGTAAACAAATCCACGTACAATAATTCTTGATAAAAAGTTGGGATTAAATTTCTCTGCTCCGGCATTTTGATTGCTCAAACTCAACTCTGTTTCCATTACATTCAATGCCTTTTTCGAAGTCCATAAAGTAAGGGTCATGACTATTCCGGCGAACAGAAGGTAGTAAAAAGGAGCAACGATTTCATTGTTTGCTAAATCACTCATCATATAAGAAGAAGGATCTGTGGCTCCAGATTCGACAAAAAAGCCATAAGACTGAATCGCTGCAATAGGTACGCCAATGAAGTTAACTAAATCATTACCTGCAAATGCCATAGCCAAGGCAAAAGTACCAATAAGTATAATAACTTTCAATATGTTTATTTTGAAAACGCTTATAAGTAATTGAGAGATAAGTGTCCATAAAACAAAACTGATACCAATAATAAGCAGTTGATTGCTTTGAATCCAACTATTAGCATCCTGTGGAATAAAAGAAAGGTTTTTCATTCCTTTGATTAAAAGAAAAAAGGAAATGGCTGTAATTGCGATACCTCCAAAAACAGCACCTGACTTTTTTATGCGTTCATCAGAACTAAAAGTAAAAAAAATCCGGCTAATATATTGTATAATAGCTCCTAAAATAAAGGATAAAACAACAGATAAAAGAATACTAACGACTATTTCTGAAACTTTTTCGGTGTTAATGTAATCTAATATTTGATTTGAAAGACCGCTGTCGGTTATTATCTTTATCAATGCAATACAAAAAGCAGCACCAAGTAATTCAAAAACGATAGAAACTGTTGTGGATGTAGGAAAGCCAATATAATTAAAAATATCAAGTAAGATAATATCCGCAATCATGACCGTGAGGAAAATAATCATGACATCTTGGAAACTGAACATACTAGGGACAAAAATTCCGCTTCGGGCAATTTCCATCATTCCGCTGGAAAACAATGCCCCAATAAGAATACCTACAGAAGCTACAATCATGATTGTTTTAAAAGGGGCAACCTTTGATCCCACGGCAGAGTTTAGGAAGTTAACAGCGTCATTACTAACACCAACACCAATGTCTATAATAGCCAAAACGGCCATTATTATTAGCATAATTAAATATAAATTTTCCATATTTATGTCTGTGAATATTTTAGGGTCAAATATACTATATTCTTATTTAATTTTTCATGAACAAAGTTATAGATTGCCGAACGATTGTATGGAGAGGTACTTTATTGAGTGGCAGTTATTAGGTGCTGCTTTTTTAATTCCCACTAAAATTTAATCATTTATTTTGTTTGTTGTACTTTTAAGGCAGTTTTTAAAAGATACAATCACCCGGTTGAATGAAACAAATTAAGACATACGATGTAGTGGTAATAGGCAGCGGTTTAGGCGGCTTGGTTTCGGCATTGCTGTTGGCTCGAGCAGGAAAAAAAGTCTGTGTTTTAGAAAAAAATAACCAATATGGGGGCAATTTGCAAACATTTGTTCGCGATAAAACCATATTAGATACCGGTGTGCATTATATTGGCGGACTGCAACCCGATGAAAATTTAGGAAGATATTTTGCCTATCTCGGTATTCTAAACGAGCTTACTTTAGAACAATTGGATATGAACGGTTTTGATTTGATTAGCTTTGGCTCAGAAAAAATCCAATATCCACAAGCGCAGGGATACAAACGTTTTATTAGTGAATTAATTCCTTATTTTCCAGATGAAGAAACTGCCTTACACAAATACATTGCAAGCATAAAATACTATTGCAGTCAGTTTCCTCTTTATAATTTAGAATTGGGTTTTGGTTATAACGAAGAGCTAATGCGTGTTTCAGTACAAGAAGTGTTAAACGATATTACTCTTAATAAAAAACTCCAAGCTGTTTTAATAGGCAACGGATTTTTAAGCGCTTTAGATGCCAATCGTACGCCGTTTTATGTACATGCTTTAACAGTAAATTCATACATACAAAGCGCTTGGCGTTGTGTAAAAGGCGGCAGTCAAATTACTAAAGCATTTGTGAAGCAACTCCGCAAATACTCCGCAGATTTATACAAACATCAAAAAGTAGAAAAACTACATTTTAACGGAAATGTTTTAGAAAGTTGCGAAACAATTGACTGCTTTTATAAAGCAGATCAGTTTGTATCAAATATCGATTTAAAACAACTTTTTTCGATGTTTAATGAAGAAAACCAAAGAAAACCTTACGTTAAACGGATCAATCAGTTACAAAACGGACCATCGGTTTTTTCGGTGCATTTCATTTTAAAACCTAATAGCTTGCCTTATTTTAATCATAATATTTATCATTTTGATTCGGTAGATCAGGCTTTTAGTTATAATGACTCGTGGATAGGTAACAGTCCAAAATCAATGGTTATAACAACTAGTCCACACGAAAAAAATCAAGCGTATGCGCAAAGTCTGTCGGTAATGACTTATATGACTTATGAACAGGTACAACGCTGGCACCACACTTTCAATACGGTTCATAATGGAAATGACCGCGGTTCAGATTATGAGCTTTTTAAAGACGAAATTGTTCAAAACATCTTAAAGAAGTTGACTCACTATTTTCCTGATATTCAGCAGAAAGTAGCATTTGTGTATACCTCTTCGCCACTTTCATACCGAGATTATATTGGCAGTACAGACGGCAGTATGTATGGTATTGAAAAGGAAGCGCATCAGCCTTTAAAAACATTGATTTCGCCAAAAACCAAAATTGAAAATTTGTTTTTAACCGGGCAAAATCTGCGATTACACGGCATTTTAGGGGTAACTATTACCGGATTTTTAACTGCAGGTGAAATGTTAGGAAAAGAAGCATTTTTTAAGGACGTTTTTAAAAAACAACGTTATGACTAAAGGTTGGTTTTTAGGTTTGTTAGTGATCTTATGCAGCAGTTGTTTGGGAATAAAAGGTCTAAAGAATGAATCACAGCTGTATGAAAAAGAATGGCGAAATACTGCTACTATTTTACAGCCTACTGATGTATTAAATAAATCGGTTAACGGTAACTGGCAACTGCGTATAAAAGGAAATCCTTACGAATTGGGTACTAAAAAGGGCATGCTTACCGAAAAGCTTTATCAACAGCAAGAAGAAATATTTTTTGATAAAGTAGCCCATTTTGTTCCCAACCCAAGCAAACAAAAAAAACTACTTTCCTTTTTAAAATGGTACAACCGATCTATTTTAACCTATGTACCAAAACCGTATAAACAAGAAATTTTTGCATTGTCGCAATTTACCAACGAAACGTACGATTTTTTAGGAACTAAATTTGAGCGCAATTTATTGTTGCACAGTGCCCACGATATAGGTCATGCCATGCAAGATTTAATGTTGGTAGGTTGTTCGTCTATCGCTTTGTGGGATGATTTTACAGAAGATGGTGAATTGCTCATTGGTCGAAATTTTGATTTTTATGTAAACGATGCTTTTGCCGAAAATAAAATAGTAGAATTTATTCAGCCCAAAATAGGTTATAACTACGCATCGGTTACCTGGCCGGGCATGGTTGGCGTGGTGTCGGGTATGAACGAAAAAGGACTTACAATAACCTTAAATGCTGGTCGATCGTCTATTCCTTTACGAGGTAAAACGCCTGTTTCTATTGTAGCTCGATCTATATTGCAACACGCCGCTAATCTAAGTGAAGCTGTGGCTTTGGCACAACAATTTGAGGTGTTTGTAGCAGAATCTTTTTTAATTGGAAGTGCCGCAGATAACAAGGCAATAGTGATAGAAATGAGCCCCAATAAGTTTGATGTGTACGAACAACACAATGGCAAGTTAATTTGCACCAATCATTTTCAATCGGCAACTTATCAATCCGATGTACGTAATCAAGAACATATAGCAACATCGCATTCACAATATCGCTTTCAAAAGTTAGAAGAAACCTTTCCTGCTTCCCAAACCTATCAAGTGGCCGATGTGCTAAGGGTTTTAAGAGATGTTTCTGGTTTGCAAGAGGCAACCATCGGTTTAGGAAACGAAAAAGCATTAAATCAATTAATGGCACATCATGCGGTGATCTTTCAACCTCAAAAATTAATAATGTATGTATCAAACAATCCATATCAATTAGGAGCTTTTGATGCCTACGATCTGAAAAAAGTGTTTACTGCTAACGAATTAAAACCAGAAAAAGTGTTAGAATTGCCTGCAGATAATTTTTTGTTTTCCGATCAATTTAAAAAATATAAAGAGTTTAGACAGTTAAACGAGCAGTTGATACATGCCATTAAAAATGAAACAGAAATTTCTTCTGAAAAATTACGTGCGTATGAACAATCAAATCCCGAACTTTGGCTGACCCATAAATATTTAGGTGATTATTTCGCTCAACAAAAACAATTCTCACAAGCAATTCATCATTATAAGTTGGCTTTAGAAAAAGAAATAAGCAGTGAAACCGAGAAAAAAGCATTGCACAAACAGTTGAAAAAATTACAAAAAAAGATATGATTCCAATTATAGAAACACAAACTACTGCTGAAATAACCGCTCTTCAAAACCAGCTGTTGCAAAAGCAAATAGCGTATTTAATGGAAAAATCGCCTTTTTATCAACAAAAGTTTAAAGAAGAGAATATTAAGTTAGGTACCATCCAAACAATCAACGATTTAAAAAAGGTTTCGGTTACCACTAAAAACGATTTACAGTTGTATAACGATGATTTTTTTTGTGTTCCTAAACAAGATATTTTAGATTATGCCACTACGTCGGGCACATTGGGCGATCCGGTTACTTTTGGTTTAACCGATAGCGATTTAGAGCGTTTGGCGTACAACGAAATGCTTTCTTTTCAGTGTGCTGGTGTACAAAAAGGCGATCTGGTACAGCTAATGACCACAATGGATAGACGATTTATGGCTGGCTTGGCATATTTTCTGGGGTTGCGTAAATTAGGAGCAGGTATTGTTAGGGTAGGTGCCGGCGTGCCACCCTTACAATGGGATTCTATTTTAAGATATCAGCCAAAATACCTCATTGCCGTTCCATCGTTTATTTTAAAAATGATTGAATATGCCGAAGAAAACCAAATTGATTATAACAACAGCTCGGTTAAAGGGGTTATTTGCATAGGTGAAGCCTTGAGAAATAGCGAGTTGCAGCCTACTTTACTTGCTCAACGCATACGCGATAAATGGAATGTTGATTTGTATTCTACCTACGCATCTACCGAAATGAGTGCTGCTTTTACCGAATGCCAACAATTTAAGGGCGGACATCATCACCCGGAGCTTATCATTACTGAAATTTTAGACGATGAAGGTAACGAAGTGCCTAATGGTGCCTTAGGCGAATTAGTCATTACTACTTTAGGAATTGAAGCTATGCCTTTGTTGCGTTTTAAAACCGGAGATTTGGTACGCAAACACAGTGAAACTTGCGGTTGTGGCAGAAATACGTATCGATTAGGCCCGGTTGAAGGACGCAAGCAACAAATGATCAAGTATAAAGGTACTACGCTCTATCCACCGGCGATGCACGACGCTGTTGCTCATTTTAAAGAAGTGAAACTACATCTAATTGAAATCACATCGAACGAAATAGGAACCGATGAAATTTGTATTCGGCTTTTTTCAACCGATCGATCCGAAGAGTTTTCATCAAAATTAAAAGACTATTTCAGAGCAAAATTGCGTGTTACACCACAAATTACCTTTGAAGAAGAAACCGTTTTACAAAAAACAATATTTGATCCATTAAGTAGAAAACCAATAACATTTATAGATAAACGCAAGTAAGTTTTTATCTTTGAACAAAAAACGAGAAAGATGACACAACAAGTACGCGTACGTTTCGCTCCCAGCCCAACGGGTCCGTTACATATTGGCGGAGTTAGAACTGCATTATTCAACTATTTATTCGCAAAAAAGAACAATGGTATTTTTTATATCCGTATAGAAGATACCGACCAAACTCGGTTTGTACCAGGTGCCGAAGCTTATATTTTTGAAGCTTTAAAATGGTTAGGTATAGAACCTGATGAAACGGTAGGAAAAAATGAAAAGTTTGGTCCGTACCGTCAAAGCGATCGCAAACATTTGTATAAAGAATACGCCTTAGATCTAATACATAGAGGACATGCTTATTACGCTTTTGATTCGGCCGAAGAATTAGACGCTCAAAGAAAAGATGCTGAAGCCAACGGAAAAACTTTTATTTACAACCATTCGGTGCGCAATGGCTTACAAACATCGTTAAATATGCCGCTTGCCGAGTTAGAAGCGCGTTTGTATAATGGTGATCCGTATGTGATAAGATACAAAATGCCTGTGGATGAAAAAATTACCATTACCGATTTAATTAGAGGTGAAGTAACTTTTGATACCAGTTTATTAGACGACAAAGTGCTTTTTAAATCAGACGGTATGCCTACCTATCATTTGGCAAATATTGTTGATGACCATTTGCAAGAAACATCGCATGTAATCCGTGGCGAAGAATGGTTGCCATCATTACCTTTACATTATTTATTATATCGTTCTTTTGGATGGCAAGCACCTCAATTTGCTCATTTGCCATTAATTTTAAAACCTGTGGGTAATGGAAAATTGTCAAAACGAGATGGTGATAAATTAGGATTTCCTGTTTTTCCATTAGATTGGAAATCAGAAACTGGCGAAACAGCAATGGGCTATCGCGAACAAGGTTTTTTTCCAGAAGCAGTGGTAAACTTTTTAGCCTTGTTAGGATGGAGTGAAGGAAGTGATAAAGAGATTTATTCATTAAATGAGTTAGTAGAAGCATTTGATTTAGCCCGAGTAAATAGAGCAGGAGCTAAGTTTGATCCGGAAAAGAACAAGTGGTTTAACCATCAATATTTAGTTCAAAAAAGCAATGAAGAACTAGCGGTGTTTTTAAAACCTGTTTTAGAAGAAAAAGGGTTAACCGTACCTAATGAAACCATTGTAAAAGTGGTAGGATTAGTTAAAGAACGAGCTAATTTAACGACTGATTTATTTGAATTATCACACTTTTTCTTTGTTGCACCGGAAACCTACGATGAAAAGGCAGCTAAAAACTGGAAGCAAGACACAGCAGATTTAATGCAACAAATTATTTTGCAGCTTGAAAATGTTGAAGTTTTTGAAGCAAAAGAAGTTGAAGAATCAATTAAAAAGTGGATTGAAACTAACGGTATTGGTATGGGAAAAGTAATGCAGCCACTTCGATTATCAATGGTCGGCGAAATGAAAGGTCCCGATTTGTTTGAAATTATTGCTGTATTAGGTCAACAAGAAGCAGTAAACCGAATTAATAAAAGTATTGCTTATTTTGAAAAAAGATAAATTTAACATTCAAATGTTTTGTAGTTTAAATTATATTCCTAAATTCGTGGCGTAATTAACTAATGCCCAAATGTTAATTACGTTATGATATTTTTTTCATATCAACAACAACAATTTTTTTCTAAATTTTTCTAAATCCCATTCGTAAAAAAATGGGATTTTTTTTATTATCTTAGTTTATCCAACACAATTGATATTACTATGAAAAAATATTTGTATTTAACGCTTATTTCGTTTGGGATGATGTTCTATTCTTGTGGTTCAGATGAAACGAAGAACAATCCTAATCCCATTGAAAATCCCGATGAAAACCAACCGGTAGAAGTAGTTTCAGAGTGGGAGCCTTCAACCATTCAATTAATTAAGATTATTCCTTTATACACTTTAGATTATCCGCATACTGCAAACTGTACAAAAGATTTTTTGCAATTATTCTCTAATAATACAGCTAAGTTTTTGAGGTACGAAAATGCCGAATGTAAAGAAACGGAATACGAAAATGCGTTTACAAGAAACGGAAACAACGTTAATTTAACAATTTTGGGTTATCAAATCAGCGGAACCATATCTGCAGAAACAGTAACTAAAATGGAAATTAGCAGTGATATTTCTCAATACGCCCAATTAATTTCAACATTGTATCCTGATTATGCTCAGTATTTAAGTGTTCTAGAAGGCGGAACGGTTAAATTAACATTAAATAAAAAATAGATCATTCAACCTCTTTCACAAAAGAGGTTTTTTTTATATCTTACAAAAAAATATAATTAATGATACCAATTTACTTTATTATCGCTATTGTTGTACTAATAGCTTTATCATTGTTTACTGTAAAGCAGCAAACAGCCGTAATCATTGAACGTTTCGGAAAATTTCAATCTATTCGTCAATCGGGTTTACAGTTTAAAATTCCTTTAATTGATCGCGTTGCTGGTCGATTAAATCTTCGTATTCAACAACTTGATGTTATTATTGAAACAAAAACCAAAGACAACGTATTCGTTAAAATGAAAGTTTCAGTACAGTTTAAAGTGGTTCAAGAACGCGTGTACGAGGCCTTTTATAAATTGGAATATCCACACGATCAAATTACTTCGTATGTGTTTGATGTGGTTCGTGCTGAGGTTCCAAAATTAAAATTAGATGATGTTTTTGAAAGAAAAGACGATATTGCTATTGCGGTAAAACGTGAATTGAACGACGCTATGGTAACATACGGATACGACATTATTAATACTTTAATTACAGATATTGATCCAGATATTCAGGTAAAACATGCCATGAACCGTATTAACGCTGCCGATAGGGAAAAAACAGCAGCTGAATACGAAGGAGAAGCAGAACGTATTAGAATTGTAGCTAAAGCACGAGCCGAAGCTGAATCAAAGCGTTTGCAAGGTCAAGGTATTGCCGATCAGCGTAGAGAAATTGCACGCGGGTTAGTAGAATCGGTTGATGTGTTAAACACCGTAGGCATTAATTCACAAGAAGCTTCTGCTTTAATTGTAGTGACGCAACATTATGACACCTTACAATCCATAGGAGCAGAAAACAACTCTAATTTAATATTACTGCCTAATTCACCACAAGCAGGTAGCGATATGTTAAACAATATGGTGGCGTCATTTACAGCGAGTAATCAAGTAGGTGAAGCTATGAAGAAAGCTAGCGACAAAAGTAATAAAGGTTATCAAAAACCTAAAAATGATCCCCCAGCAGAACCTATGTCTGGTTATGAAGATTAACAAAAAAACACCGCAATTTGCGGTGTTTATTTTTTCTTAATGAATTTGTTGAATAAAAATTTAAAAACGCTGGCTAATACCAATGATTTTACATTTTTAGAGTTCTTAATGGAGCTTCCAAAAGAGGTTAGTCCTTGTTGCATTAAATTCGATGGTGAAAATAATTGTGTTATATTCTGTGCATCGTTACCTATCTTCCTGATGCTTATTTCGCGTTCAAGTTTAAGAATTTCTAACTCTTTGTCAACTTCTTCATATGATGTATAATTCTTCTTCATAATAATTAATCAAAAAAGATTTTAGAAAATTTCTTTAGCACTGGTATATCGATAATGGCCTTGCGCATGGTATAAATAATAGCAGCAGCTACGATATAAAAACCACCTACAATTAAAAAACCGTAAGTATTGCTATCTAAAGCTCTTCCAATGGCGAACGCTGCAGCAAACGACAAGAAAAGCAATGACAAGGCAGCAAATAAACTTAATGCGAAAATTTTTAATATGAAGCCTGTAGCTTTAGAAACCACTTTAAAGCCTAACAGTGAATAATAATCAATGTTAGCGTCAAAAAAAGCTTTAGCTTCAGACTTCATATCTTGAAGATGTTCTTTTACGTCTTCATTTAATGCCATACAATTACTTTAATTCAGACTTGATATTATCTGCAGCTTTGTTAGTAACATCTTTTGCTTTGTCTACTGCATTTGCAGCATCATTTTTTAACTCTGCTAACTTACTTTCTAAGCTTGCAATTACTTCGTCTTTTTTGTTATCTGCTTTATTTACTAAAGTATTAAAAGACGACTCAAAGTCTGTTTTCTTAGAATTCATCAAGCTTTTAACTTGATTTTTTAAATCATCCATTTTGCAGTTTAAATCATCTGCTCCCGATTTGAATCCTTTAGAAATTCTTTTTCTTGTTTTCTCTCCTTGCTCAGGTGCTAATAATATACCTGCTACAGCACCAACTGCTGCTCCTGCTATAATAGCTACTAAGGTGTTTCCTGTTTTTCCCATAACAAATTTTTGTTTAATTTTTAATAATGAATTTTATGATATTAAAAGTACAGTTTTTTTTTATAAAATGGTGTTAATAACGGGTTAAAATTTAATAGTTAGTAATTTAATAAGCTCAAAAATCTGTTTATATTTGCTTTTCAATAATATATATAAGCAGATGTCGAAATCTAAAATAGGAATATTTTCCGCAATTTTTATTACCCTCGCAATTATTATCACCATTTTATACGAATTTGATATTGTTTCCATAAGTCCGATGTTTATGTTCGGTATTCGATGGATCACAGCGTTTGTACTTTTAGTAAATGCCTTGGCACGAAAGAACCTAACCACTTGGATCATTACTTGTATGATTTTTGGGGTGTTTATAGGTATTGATTATCCTAATGCTGCTATGGCGCTACAACCCTTTAGTAAAGGATTCATCAAGTTAGTAAAAACCATTGTAGCACCTATTATTTTTGGTACTTTGGTGTATGGTATCGCCGGACATTCCGATTTAAAACAAGTAGGCCGTATGGCATGGAAATCTATGTTGTACTTTTTCTTAGCTACCTCGTGTGCCATTTTTATTGGGCTAGGAGTAATCAACCTTACTAAAGCAGGAGTGGGTATAGATCTGCAAGGTATGCCACAGGAAGAATTACCTTCACCTAAGGCTGCAGATACTGCTTTAGAAGCATTGCCAGATCATGTGCATGGTATCTACAAATTTGCTCATTTCTTTTACGATCTTTTCCCTGAAAATTTTGTACGATCTATGTACGAAAATCAAGTATTACAAGTAGTAGTATTTTCGGTTATATTCGGTATAGGTTTGGCAATGGTTGAAGAAAAGAAGCGTAAGCCTATGGTAGATTTTACCGAGAGCTTGGCCGAAGTAATGTTTAAATTTACCAACATTATTATGTATTTTGCGCCTATTGGAGTGGGGGCAGCTATGGCATACACTGTAGGGCATTTAGGGGTTGATATCCTTAAAAATCTTTTTATGTTGTTAGGATCGCTTTATTTGGCATTATTACTTTTTTTATTGCTGGTATTTGTGCCAATTATGATCTTTTTAAAAATACCAATCAAAAAATTTATCGCTGCTGTTAAAGAACCGGTTTCCATTGCATTTGCTACAACTAGTTCTGATGCTGCTTTACCTAAGGCGATGAGTGCTATGGAAAAATTTGGAGTACCTCGTAAAATTGTATCGTTTGTAATTCCAACAGGGTACAGTTTTAATTTGGACGGTACCTCGTTGTATCTCTCCTTAGCATCGATATT
>JAHAYQ010000251.1 GCA_018384465.1 Myroides sp.
ATTTCTTTCTTAATGAAAGGTGATTTACCTAAACAACCTGAACAGGAAAATAAAGCACCAGAAATTAGAACAAACGGTTCGTTTACTATATAATCACAAAAGACTCCAACTAACACAGTTGGAGTTTTTTTATATTGTTACACTTTATCTATAATTAATCATTAAGCTGATTTACAAAATCTTCTTCACTCCAAATAGGTATTCCTAATTTTGTAGCTTTTTCTAATTTTGCCGGACCCATATCGGCACCTGCTACTACCACAGATGTTTTTCCTGTAATAGAACTTCCGTTTTTTCCACCGTAATCTTCAATCTTTTGTTTGATTTCATCACGAGAAAAAGTTTCAAATTTACCCGAAACCACCATCGTCATACCTTCAAATTTACTCGAAACTTGAGTATCCTCTTTCGTTTCGACTTCAAACTGTAATCCATAAGATTTCAATCGGTTGATGATTTCTAAATTTCCTTCATCTTTAAAAAACGATCGAATACTCAATGCTATTTTATCGCCAATTTCATCAACATTAATCAACGCATTATAATCTGCCTGCATTAATGAATCGATATTTTTGTAATGTTTAGCTATTTTTTTTGCAACTGTTTCACCTACAAAGCGAATACCCAAGGCGAAAAGCACTCTTTCAAAAGCTATTTGTTTAGATTGCTCTATTCCTTTTATTAAATTATCTGCCGATTTTTCTGCCATGCGTTCTAACGGAAGAATCTGTTCCTTTTTTAATTCATACAAATCGGCATAATTTTTTACCAATCCATTTTTATAAAGCAAGGTAACTGTTTCTGCCCCTAACCCATCAATATTCATCGCTTTTCTACCGATAAAATGCTCAATTCGACCAACAATCTGCGGCGGACATTCATAAAAATTGGGACAATAATGTTGAGCTTCCCCTGGTGTTCTTACCAAAGTGGTGTTACATTCCGGACACGTAGTTATATATTCTGTGGGTACGCTATCTACTTTTCTTTGTGATAGATCTACCCCAACAATTTTAGGAATAATTTCCCCCCCTTTTTCAACAAAAACGAAATCGTTTACGCGTACATCAAGTTTTTCAATCTGATCGGCATTGTGCAAAGAGGCTCTTTTCACAATGGTTCCTGCTAACTGCACCGGCTGTAAATTAGCCACTGGAGTAATGGCTCCGGTTCTGCCTACTTGGTACGAAATACTTTCTAAAACCGTTGTTGCCTGCTCTGCCTTGAATTTATAGGCAATTGCCCAACGTGGATTTTTAGCGGTATAACCTAATTCTTCCTGCTGAAATAAATCGTTTACTTTAATAACTACTCCATCGGTTTCATACGGAAGATCGTGTCTGTGCGTATCCCAATAATTGATAAAATCTAAAACTTCAGCTAAATTTTTTACCAATTTTGATTGATTTGGCACTTTAAAACCGTACGAACGAGCTGCCTCTAATGATTGTGCGTGGGTTTTAAAATAATTGTTTGCACCAACAATATTGTACAACAAACATTCTAAAGGTCGTTTAGCTACTTCGCTGCTATCTTGCAATTTTAAACTGCCCGATGCCGTATTTCGCGGATTTGAATAAGGAGTTTCACCAATATCGATCAATTCCATATTCATTTTTTCAAATCCTGCTAACGGAAGAATGATTTCTCCGCGAATATCAAATTTTTTAGGATAATCTCCTTTTAACTGTAAGGGAACCGACTTAATCGTCTTGATATTATTGGTGACATCATCGCCTTGAAATCCATCTCCACGAGTAACAGCTTTTTTCAATTTTCCATCTTCATAAGAAATCGAAATAGAAGCTCCGTCATATTTCAGTTCACAAACATATTCAACAGCCACATTACCCAAAACCTTTTGTATGCGCTTTTCCCAATCGATTAAATCTTCATCAGAATACGAATTTTCCAACGAATACATACGATGTTCGTGCACTACCGTTTCAAAATTTTTGGTAACCATTCCACCCACTCTTTGTGTAGGCGAATGATCGTCAAAAAACTCTGGATGTTCCGTTTCTAACGCCTCTAACTCCTTCAACTTCTGATCAAATTCAAAGTCAGAAATCACCGGTTTATCCAATACATAATAATTGTAATTATGTTCGTTTAACTCCTTGCGAAGCAACGTTATTTTTGATAATACATCCATAGTATCAACGAATTATTTTTTAAGAATCGTTTTAATTTGATGGTACAATTCACCCTGACTTAAAATGCCACCCTGTTGAATGATTGCAAAAAGTTCACCATTTCGGTCGCCACCAAAAGCTTTAGAACCATAGCGAATATCTACCTGATCATTTACCAAATGATCGCCCAACCATTGCAAACCTTCTTTTGTAAGAAAATCGACCTCTTCATTGCTTGTTTTTAGCACAATGGTGTCAATATCGGTTTCATCAAACTGAAACAAAAATATATGATTTTTTGAAAAATGTTCTATATATCGTGCCGATTTTAATACACCTTCCCACACTAAATCCGAAAATATATCAATTTCTTGTTCAGCTACTTCTGGTTTAGCAACTTTTAATTCATCCCATTCTGTTTTGTCAATCTGTTGCGATGCCAAAAAGTTAGTAAATTCTACATGAAGCTCTTCTAATTGTTCTTTCGTTAATCTCGCGTATTTCATTTTAATCGTTTTTACAAAAATACAATCAAAAAGCGATACTGAAAAACGTATTTATAAAATCATGTGTATTGGTGCATTTACAAAGTCTACTACCCAATCGCATTCTGAAAATATAGCGAAGAATAATATTACAAATGTGAGTTTACTTTTTCCCTAAACGTTCGTGCACGAATTCAATTTGAGTTTTTCCGTGTGGTTTTGGGGTACCATCGGCATCCAAATTTACCATTGTAATTTTATCAACAGTTATAATGGTTTCATGTGTCAT
>JAHAYQ010000262.1 GCA_018384465.1 Myroides sp.
TTTGCTGTTTCAGGATATTTTTCTAACTGTTTACCAATACAGAAAAAAGTTGCTTTTTGATGGTATTTTTCAAGCAAATGTAGAATTTCCGGAGTGATTTCGGTTGGTCCGTCATCAAACGTTAAAGCGACTACGTTTCGATCTATTTTTTTGTTTGATGAATGTGCTTTTACAAAGTAATTTAATCTAATATCGAACGATCCCCAAGCGGTAATTCCTAACCAAACAATTATCGCAATAAAAATTAAAAACAAGGGTAACTTATGCGAAAAATAAGCATACCACAAGAAAGTCAAAAGGGCAATAAAAAACCATTTTATGTAAGCATGCTTCAACATACAACTTTTTCAAAATTATATTATACTTCGTTATTTAAAAACTTCCAAGCTGAATTAAATGTGCTTATTAGCTTTTCTTTTTTCTCTCTTCTCCAACCTTTTAATTGCTTTTCTCTATCAATAGCATCTTTTATGTTCTGAAAACATTCATAATAAATTAAATAAAAACATTTGTATTTTGATGTATATGTTTTTTAATGCGCTTCGGGATTATTATGCCAATACAGACGCTCTTTTAAGTGGTTGGTGACACCAATATACAAAACGGTTTTACTCTTATTAGTTAAGATATAAACATAATAATTATGTGTACCAACTGTTTTATACATAAATCAATTTTTTATGTCATATTGAGCGAAGCGAAGTGAAGTCGAAATATCTTTTCAAAAGATTCCTCGTCGCTCTCCCGATAGCTATCGGGACCTCGCTCTGTCGGAATGACAAAGATCAACAAGATTGTAATAGAACAAAACTAAAATCGGTATTATTGAATTGATTGATTAACAACACTTTTTCAATCTTATTTGGTTCGATGTTATTATATTGAATCGTCTTTGGAAGCACTTGTTTTTTAATGATTTCTGCTGCTACTTTTAAACCAAAAGCCGATGCGGTATCGTAACTGCCTGATATATGTTGGTAATACGTTTGTGGTGTATCTTTAAAAATAGTTGCCATTTTTTGATAAAATTCTTGTTGGTTTAAATCGGCATTTATTCCAAACTGCACGACATCAATCGCTGAAATCTCTAAATTGTGTTTAGCTAAAAAGGCAGTAATTATTGTTTCTTCATCGTTATTAAACGCATTAAACAACATCACATCTAACACTTCTGCATAACTATCATTTGTTTTTTGGGTAGATAATCCAAAGAAAGTAGCGCCTTCTGCCAACGCAACTCCAGCAGTTGTTGGATTTTTAAAATCAAGCTCCTCTCCTACTTTTTTTACACGTTCAATCATTTCAAACATAGAAAAAGTATAAGGTGCAATTTCATCGACTCCGCCAATTAAAATTTCATTCTTTTCTAAATGTTTTAATTGTAAAAACGCATCGAACAAGGCGTTTTCAAATGAATTTCCTCCGTTAACATACGTGAAATTGTACGCTTTACATTGCAAATGCAGGGCTATTTGCGCGGCAACGGTATTGTGTGTAGATTGTATAAAAGATGTTGGAGTTAAAAACTGCTCGTCGTTTTCAATAATGGCATCTAAAAATTTTTCAGAATCTTCAATGCAGCCCAAACCTGTTCCCACAATAATGGCATCTATATTTTGGAGTTTGCTTTCTTTTAGAGCTTCATTTGCAGCGTAAATTCCCATTTTTACACCTTTTGCCATACGGCGGCTCATTGCAGGCGCAATCAGTTCTTTATACGATGGTTGATGTGCTTTATTTTGATTGGACAATGGATTTATTTCTGTTGTAAATAAATCAAAATCTGTAGGTTGAATATTTACAGCGCCAATTCCATTGATGTAACAATTTTTCATATGTGTATGGGTTGATGCACAAAAGTACATTTTTTTATTTAAGATCGATAAATCGCTAGTAATTTAGATGATTCTCAATACATAAATCCGAATAACCAAACAAGAATATTGCTTTATCGATAAAGAATTTTTAGATTATTTTGCTTTGTACAGAAAGCAAAATGAAGGTTTTAGCCAAATCACAAAAACCGTTAAAACGGTTACAATATCTATTATCAATACATAGCCCACGGTTTAAACCGTGGGCTATTGTTACAACGTTGTTATTAAAATGGTTTTAACCATTTAATCTTCTTGTGTGAAACCGTATAATTTTAAAAAATCATCATATTCTTGTTGAAAAGATTTTTTTTGATGATGTTCTTTTTGATTTTTAATGTAATTAAATACTTTTTCTATCACAGACTCGGAAATAGAATAAGCCGCATAACCAGTTTGCCAAGAAAATTTATCAACGGTTAGATTGTTTTGATTGATAAAATGGGAACTACTTCCTTTTATCTGTTTGATAACTTCGGCAATAGATTTTTGAGAATTTAACAAAAAAAGACAATGAATATGGTCAGGCATTCCGTTTACAATTCTCGCTGGACATCCTATTTCCCGGAACTGTTCACTTATGAAATGGTAAATTTTCTTTTCAATATCAGGCAATATTAAATTGGCTCTTTGTTTAGTTGACCAAATACTATGTATCCATATTTTATTAAAAGAATGTCCCATTTTTTCATAAATGTACAAAAAATGTAACAGAATTAATAAAGATTACTTCCCAAAAATCAGTGTAGAGCAATTTCCACCAAATCCAAAAGAATTCGATAAAACATAGTTTATTTCTTTTGAAATGACTTCGGTTTCTGGTATCAAATTAAATTCTTCCATAGGCGTTTTAAAATTTAACGTTGGAAAAACAGTGTTGTTTTGTAAAGCCAAAACGCTGTAAACAGCCTCGATAGCTGCTGCTGCTGCCAATGTATGACCGGTATAAGCTTTGGTAGAACTAAAGGCAGGTGTTTTTGCAAAAATGCGTTCTAATGCACGCCCTTCCGATAAATCGTTATTAGGTGTTGCCGTACCGTGAACATTAATATAATCAATTGCATCGGGTAGGATACATGCCTTATTAAACGCTTGTTTCATGGCTAAATAAGCACCTTCACCGTTTTCTGATGAAGCCGTTTGATGAAAGGCATCATTGGCATTGCCGTAACCGCATACATAAGCTAAAACGTTTTTGTTGTTGTTTTTAACAACCTCATCCGATTCTAAAACCAAATACGCTGCAGCTTCACCTAAATTCAAGCCTTTTCTGTTTTGGTCGAAGGGTGTATTGTAGGTATCCGATAAAATCATCAGGGTTTTAAAACCGTTAATGGTAAACTTACTCAACGCATCTGTTCCGCCTACAATTACTCGATCTAAATAGCCGTTTTCGATCATTGTTGTGCCCAACATAATGGCATTTGCAGCCGATGAACACGCTGTGGAAATGGTTGATACAAAACCTTTAATTCCTAAATAGTTTGCAATTTTATTAGACGTATCTCCTGCATTGTGACTTTCAATGTATTTGATGTATTCCGGATGATTTTCGTACTGTTTGTAATGCTTTTCGGTAAAATCCATTCCACCCACACTTGTTGAGGAAATAAATCCGGTACGAACCTCGTTAACATTTGTAATAGCAGCGTTTTCTATTGCTTGTTTTGCTGCGTATGCACCAAGCATGGCGGTGCGTGTAAAAGAGTTACTATCAGGTAATTGCAGCATTTTTTGCCACTGTTGGTTGGTTATTTTAATTTCACCAACTTTAATTTCGTTTGCATGGCGGGTTTCAATTAATTCAACTGATGAAATACCGCTTTTCTTTGAAATTAAGGCATGAAAGTTTTCTTCGACCGAAATTCCAATCGAAGAAACAATGCCCATACCTGTAATAGCTACTTTTGTTTGCATTATAATTTGGTACGGTTTGTAGCAACGTATTGTGCCATGGTTTCAATTGATTGAAAAATTTCTTTTCCTTGCTTTGGATCCGCTAATTTTATTCCGTATTCTTTGTCTAACAACACGATTAATTCTAATGCATCAATTGAATCTAACCCTAAACCGTCGCCAAATAACGGATCGTTATCTTGAATATCAGCAGGTGTAATATCTTCTAAATTTAAAGCATCAATAATACGTTCTTTCAATTCTAATTTTAAAGCTTCCATTTTAATTTGTTATTTTATTAATATTTTCTTGTGTATGATCTAAATTTCCGGTTTGTTCCACCAAATAAAAACGTGCTTTATACGCTCCGTTTAAACAATGAATCCAACCGCAAAGCACCTTTTTTGCCTTGTTATTTTGCAACAGATACTCCGCGTATTTATGCATATAATCTGTTTGAAATTCATTGGCAATGAAAAACGCACTTTCGCTTTTTAACTGATGCCGAATACTGACTTCACCAATGGAAATATTGGGCAAGGTATAAACAAACACAGCCGGACTTGGATAATATTCCTCTTTGTTTTGAATGCTTTGCTGATGTTTGACGTCAGTATCCAAACTGCCTTCATTGTTACTGAAAAGCAAAGCAATATCTTTTTCGGTTTCGTCTTTTAAAAGCACTTCTGATGCTAAAAAAGCGAGCTTGCACAAATCGTCCATTTTATAAAATTTTGGGTAATTAATTTCCATTTTTTTATAAAATTCTTTCATCATGCTGCCAAAATCTGTTTCGGAAGACTGTAGGTATAACTGACCGTCTACTGAAATAGTTCCGTTGCTGATTTCTATATATTTGCGAATGTAATACATTAATTTTAAATCTGTTTTATCAATTAAAAAGCCCGATTAATTTTAGTCATCCTTTATTGATCCAAATTAATCAAAATCTTCCAATAGCCTCTTGTACCGCCTTCACGCACAATAATTTTCTTTTCTTTCAAGGCTTCAAAATGTGCTTGCGAAGCAGAATAATTAATTTGCAATTTTTCACCCACCTCTCTGTATGAGATGCGATTGTTTTCTAAAATCAATTCCAAAACTTCTCGTTGTCTGTCGGTTAATTCTTCTATTGCACCACCTATTGCACCACCTATTGCACCACCTATTGCACCACCTATTGCACCACCTGAATATTTTGGAAATGTCATACGGATAAAATGCGGAAAAAACCGAAAACAGCTTCTGTCATACGATTTTAGAATACGAGGAACACCAGAACCTAACTGTTCTACCAATTCCAAATCCCGATAAATGCGCATTAATTCTTTATTCCGTGGAGCTGATATGCCTTCAAAAAATTCTTCTTCGCTAAATCCATCTGGTAAAGCTCCTGCCGAAGTAATTTCAATTCTATCATCAAAAATTTCAAATTTTGGAGGAATTTCCGTTGTGTAATCGTTGTGAACAAATGCATTTAAGACAGCTTCACGCAATGCTTCGGGATCCCAAGTTCTGTGATTGATTCTTTCTTTAGAAGTGATTTTGGTATTTGTAATATTTTCTATCTCTAACTTGTCTAAAATATTATGCGTTGCCTTTATTAGTGAACAATAGCCGAATTCTTTACTTTCTGTTAGATTTACTCTCGTTATACCGTCATATTTTGCAAATTTGATAGAATTTCCGTTTTCATCAGCCATTAAATAAGCAACATAATTGTACTCCTTATCAGATGTTAATAATTCAAGATTGATTGCAAAATGCTGATTGAGTGTTTTACCTTTTTCATCATAGTAAATTCGCAACTGCGTAAAAGTTAAATCCTGTCGGTTCGATCTGATTTTCCCTATGGAATTTCGAGTTCGCTTGGAAAATAAATCATCAATCATTCTTTGAGACATTGGTTCTGCCGCGGTTCCAGTGCGAATGAAACAACCTTTTTCAGACATTCCATATTTTTTGATGTAATACGGCTTTTCTGTCCCGCTTGCTACTATTATTTTGATGATGTTTTTATCGTTTTTTTCTTCTGAAACCACATCAAATAAGCCTAAACATGAAGGAAGAATATTGTTTTTTAAACGGTCTTTAATTTTCAACATATCTCCGTCTGCATCAGAAACACCCAAAATTGCACCAAACTTATCAATACCAATATAGACAATGCCACCTTCCTTATAATTTAGGAAAGCAACGACCTCTTTTTCGATTTCAACATCTTTGGTCAGCTCTTGTTTATATTCTATGCGGTTTGTTTCAGGCATTTCAACTTTTTAATAGTTTTTTATAAACACCATTGCCGAATTACTGCCACCAAAACCAGACGCCGTTTTTAAAGCGGTTTTAAGCGATTTTTCTTGCTTTGCTTTGATAATGTTTAAGCTTTGGGTTGTTCCTTGATTTTCATAGCCAAAAGAGGCAATAAGCGTATTGTTTTTTAAACTTTCTACGGTGATGATACTTTCTAATAAACCCGATGCGCCCAATGTATGTCCAAAATAGCCTTTTAAACTGTTTACGGGAACATTTTGCAACTGCATACGGTTAAAAGCAATGGCTTCCATTTCGTCGTTAAATAGGGTAGCGGTGCCGTGTGCCGAAATATAATCTATTTGGTTTGATGTTATTTGGGCTTCGTTCAATGCCTTTTCAATACTTAAAAACAAACCTTCGCCCGTTCGCGATGGACCAGAAATATGGTTGGCATCGTTGATATTGGCATCGCCCAAAATTTGCATTGCTTCTGTTTGATTTTCGTTCGATACAAAAACGGCTGCAGCAGCTTCACCGAGATTTACGCCAGTTCTATCAGCATCATACGGTTTACAAGGTTCGGTGCTCATGGCTTGAAACGATTGAAAACCCGAAATTACAAAATCGGTTAATTCATCAACAGCAACTACGTATGCATTAGAAAAAAGTTCCATATCAATAAAACGTTTGGCTACAGATAAAGCCATAACACCCGATACACAAGCATTTGAAACGACAATTGGCTCTGTTTTAAAGCCAAAATAACTGTTTATATTTTGCGCCAATTGATCAATAAAAGCTCCGTTTAAATCATTATTTGCAAGTGCCTGAATGTTTCCTTTGGTGGTTGAAAGAATTAAAACCGAATCGTTTTTTACCGGATTTTTTTCAACAATAGGGGATAGGGCAGCAATGAGTAATTTTTCAATACGTGTGCCTTCAAACCGATCATCTATCGTTTTAAAATACGAATTAAAATCGTCATCGTTAATTTTTCCACAAAAAACAGATCCTATCGTATCATTGATAAAAACTTTTTCAATAGCCGATTTTCCTTGTAATAAAGCATTAAAATTAGCTTTGGTAGAAAAGCCTAACGGACTAATAATTGAACTATCGTGTATATAAACTGCCATTACAATAAACCTACTTTACGTTTCCATTCCTCGAAAAAAACAGGCATGGTCATGATTAAATTTCCTTCAAAATCGGTAAAAACTTGTGTGGTTTCTCCGGTACAAACCAATTCATTCGCTGCGTTAAAAATTTCGAATTTAAAAATCATTTTTGCCGCCGGCGAATCTACAAAAGTGGTTACAATATAAGCATCGTCTGCATAACGCAACGGTTTTTTATGTTCGCTTTGCGTTTTTACAATAGGCGTTGCAAAACCGTGATCTTGCACATGCTTGTACGAAATACCAAAATGTCTTCCAAATGCCTCTCGACCATCTTCAAAATAATCAATATAATTGCCATGCCAAACAATGCCTAACGCATCAGTCTGGTTAAATTTCACCTTAAAATGCTCGGTAAATTGTAACGTATTGCTTGTGTTAAACCGTTCTTTTCTTTTTATCATATACCAAGGCAAATGTAATGAGTACTGCGAAAAACAAAGTTAATAATAACATTTCAGGAATAATATCGAATAGCGATCCATTTCGTAACATAATATCATAATAACCGTTTAATGCCCAGTTCATAGGGGATAGGTGCGATACAACCTGCATAACTTCAGACATGGCAAAAACAGGAATCCACACTCCGCCAATGGCAGCTAAAATAACGACAAAAGTAGCGCCAAAAGGAGCCGATTGCTCTTGGGTTTTAGAAAAAATGCCTAATAATATACCCAGACTAATTGCTGCTAAACCAGCCGTTAAGGTTAATAACGACATTAAAAACAGTTTGTTTCCTGAAAGATTTAACTGCGGTAAATGCATTAAAGGAAAAACCAGTTTGGCTATTAGCAAAATGGTATAAAACTGTAACAGACAAATGATTAAATAGGTGATGATTTTACCTAAATACAAGACTAAATTTGAAGTTGGACTACTGATTAATCGCAAATAGGTTCCTTGATTTTTTTCTTTTACAATGTTGATAGAAAGCGGCACCATGATAAAAAAGATGGCAAAAAGTGTCCATGCAGGTACGTTGTGCTGAACCGAATTAGGTAACACATCGGTATTTTTATCTTTTGGAACTATTTCTTTAAAGCTGATAAAAGAATCGTTAAAGTTTGAAGTGGCTGATCCGCCTAATTGCGTTTCAAAGGTTTGATAAATAGCGTTGCTTTCTAACTGCGCTACCATTTTATCGATGTTGCCCTTGATGCCGTTTTTAAATGCAGTTTGTGTAGCCGGATCAAAATAAATTCTGATTTCCTTTTTTTCAACTTTTATAGGATCGTAAGAAGTGATGCTCATGCCCATTTCATCTAAAATACCATCGACGTTTTGACGGACTTTTATGTTTAAATCGGCGGTAAGATTTTCAGGAATAATGATTGCCATTTGATAATTTCCCTTGAAAACTTCTTGTTTGGCTATATCTTCGGTTACTTTTTTATTTGAAATGGTCGAAATAAGCTGGAAACTTTGCGAATTTTCAATTTCTTTTTTCACTTTAAGCGAAATACTATCTACATCGTGATCTACCCACAAAACAGGTATTTTAGACGCGCTGATGCTTTGATACGTACTATCTTGAATGGCAGTTACCACCACCACCAAAATAATAGGCATGACAAACAAGGTTATTAATCCGCCTATATCACGAAACAATAACTTACATTCTTTAAGGATACTTTGCCACAATTTAAACCACATCGCGTAATTTTTTTCCGGTTAATGCAATAAAAACTTCTTCTAAATTGTGAGCGTTAGGGGTCTTTTCAATTAATTCATACGGCGTTCCTTGTACAAAAATGTTGCCTTGATCAATGATGGCAATATCGGTACAAAAATCTTGTGCTTCTGCCATTAAATGCGAAGTATAGACTATGGTGGTGCCGTTTGCGTTTAGTTCTTTTAAATAGGCTATAATGGTTGCGCGCGACTGTACATCAACACCTACCGTAGGTTCGTCTAAAAACAAAACTTTTGGATTGTGTAAAATGCCGGCTATTAAATTAACCCTGCGTTTCATTCCGCCCGAAAAGGTATCAATTTTTTTATGCATAAAATCGGCTAATCCTAAACGGGTTAAATAAGCGGGAATTTTTTCTTTTAAATCTGCTTTTGATACATTGTACAAACTGCCAAAATACATTAAATTTTCATAAGCGGTTAGGGTAGGGTACAACGCATATTCTTGCGGAACAATACCAATTTTACTTTTTAAAAGCGGCAAATTTCCTTTTGCCGAAATGCCGTCTATTTCATAGGTGCCTAAAGTGGGCTGAATTAATCCGCATAAAATAGAAATAAGTGTTGTTTTGCCGGCTCCGTTTGGTCCTAACAGTCCAAAAATAGCTTGTTCCGGAATGTTTAAACAGACATTTGAAAGCGATTGAAAATCGGCATTTTTATATTGCTTTGATATGTTTTGTATGTTGATAATGGATTTCATTACACCATTTTTTTCAATTTTTTAAAGAACGCTTCTTCCAAATAAGACAATTCTTTTAATTGATTAGACAATACTTCGTACACGTTAGCTGTGTTGCTGCGTTTTTTTACCACACGTGATGCCTGCAAGGCAAAATCGCGCCATTTATCGCCTACTTCAACCATTTCGGTAGCCATAGCAGCAAGTTCGTTGTTTTGAAGTATTTCGCCTGCTTCTTGTAAAAACGCGGCAAAAACAAAACGAAAACCTCCGCCACCCGTACCAATTTCTTCTTGCATACGAATCATATTGGCTAAATTGTGATTAGCTTTTACAACACCTAATTTTTTATGCCACTTTAAAATGTCGTTTGCAACCATACGCATGCCACGTACTCCAACAATAGGCACAGGTGCTAGCATATCGTTACAGGTTTTTTTGATGGCTTTTTTAATGGCTGGCTTTAAATCAAAATGTTCCGGAATGTAAATAGGGTGGTACATGTGTCCCTTTGGAGCCAATGCTCCTTTAGAATATCGTACTTTTTCTAATTCTTCTGCAGTTAACGATACTTTATAATCTAAAACGGGATCGCTAACTAAATAACGATCGTTCTCTTTTCCGTAAACTATTAAATTATGTGCATTAAAATGAAAACGGTATTCGTCTGGAAAATAAGGTAAATTATAAACACCCACTACCAAACCTGTTGGTATGTTGTTTTTTAAATTATCATCTAAAGCTTGTTGTGCTTTTTTAGGATTTGAAAATTTTTGACGTTTTAGTTTAATTCCCAATCGTTTAGCCAAACGGTTAAAAATCATTCCGGGCATGGGACGGTACGAAATAGCTGGTGCATGATTTACTTTTATAAAAGGCAAATACACAAAAAACAATCCCGATCCTAACCCAAACGCCATAGGTTCGCTTATGCTAAAACCTTTGCTGTTTAATAAATTTACTATAACGCCGTTTTCACAGTGCGCTGCCTGTTTATGTTGAAAATTATCTTGCATTTAAACTTTAAAGTTTTTCAATTCATCAACCGTAATATCAAAAATAGCAGCATATTTCTGTAAAGTAACATCGCTTAATTTTTTAAAAACGGCTGGTTTTTGATGACGCTTAACAAAAAACGTCCATTTGTTCATATAAGCTGCCAAAGTTGCCCAATCCATTTTATGAAGTTCCATATAATAAACAATCGGACTAGCTTTTCCTGCTTTTACTAAATCTTTGGCATCTTCAATTCGCTGATTCAGTGTTTCTATTGTTTGATACTGAACGACTGATTTTGGTTCCCAACCAACGCTTTGTACGGGTGCCATTTTTCCGTTTTCATCTACAGCATAAAGAATTTCATTACTGCCGTGTTTAGAAATTGGACTTTCGTCTTGGGGCACATCTTGTTTTTTCATCTTATTTTCTTTGTAAAAATAAATTCATTTCACCTTCCAAAAATAAGGTATCTAATTGATATGTAGTAACTTTTAACGTACAAATAGAATATTCGGGCATTTGTACCTGTGAAATTAAATGAGCTTCGGTTGTAATTTCATCGCCTATTTTTGGCAATTGATGAATGGTGATTTTTTTTATAGAACTAATAAATCCGATAACGTTTGGATTGTTTTGTGCTTCTAAAGAAGGTTCTTCGTTAAAATAATACTGTCCGGAAATAGAGGAACAGGTTTGTGCGGCATTTTCTATTAAACCTGCTTCAGAAAAACAGTTGTTTTCAATAAAAATACAATCGTTCTGAATTAAAAAATGGGTTAAAACACGTTCTAAACAAATATGCGAAATGGCATCAACCATTAACATTGGCTTTAAATGTGGTAAATACTTTTTAATTTCAATATTTGCACTGTTAACACTCATTTATTTAGCTATTACGGTTTTCATTTGTCCTTGCGCAATGATTTCGTTTTTTATTTTTGAAACGATATCAACCAAAGTAACGCCACCAAATTCATGTAAAATAGTGGCTGTGGTTTCAATTTTTTCATCAACTTTAGGTAATCTATCTATTTTTAAATTCGCAATGCTGCCAATATATCCTGTTGGCGCGGCTTCTTTTTTTATAAAATACGCAAAACCGGTGTGCAAGGCAACTGTTTGTGCCATGTGTTCTATTAAACCGGGTTCGGTTAATTGATTATCACTTGTAAAAATACAGATTTTGTTGACTGTGAATCCTGCTGTTACTGCTGCTTCAGCATAGCAAAGTAAAGAATCAACCATAACAATTGGCTGGCGTTGCGGAATACAATTCAGAAGGATTTCTGTTGATGTAATTGGAAACTGAAACTGCATACTAAACGACTTTTAAAAAGGCATAAGCGTACGAAAAACGACCACTTTCTGGTACCGATAACATAACGGTATCACCTGATTTTAATTTATTTGAATGGAAAAGTTCTTCTAACATCAAATAAATTGATGCTGCACCTACATTACCCACTTTTGGTAAGTTGATAAACCATTTTTCTTTAGCAATTTCTAAACCTGCATTTTTAAATTCTTCGTATAATTTATCTTTAAAGAAAACCGATGAAATATGTGGCAAGAAATAAGTGATGTTTTCTGGTGAAATGTGATGTTTTTTCATTGCATCGCCCATGCTTTCTACTCCTTTTTTTAAGATGAATTCATCTAAAATCTTTACATCTTGCTTTAAAGAAAAAACCGATTCTGTTTGCCATTCACTTACGGCATACTCACTCCAAGGTTTCATGGATCCGTCTGCTAATTTATCGCCACCAGCATACATACAGGTTTCTAGTTCATGTGCATAGGAATAGTTTTCCATCCACAAAATTTCTAACGATAACGATCCTTTCGCTTCGTTTTGAAGTAAAATAGCACCGGCACCGTCTGATAACATCCAACGTAAAAAATCTTTCTTAAAAGCTAAAATAGGTTGTTCTTCTAACGCTTCTAAATTGGCAATTTCAGCTTCAAATTTGTTTGCCATCATCCAGG
>JAHAYQ010000273.1 GCA_018384465.1 Myroides sp.
TCTCTATCTTCTAACGGTTGGCGCATTACTTCTAAGACCTCGCGTTTAAATTCTGGCAATTCATCTAAAAACAGTACGCCATTATGTGCCAACGAAATTTCCCCCGGTTGTGGGTAACTGCCTCCACCTACCAAAGAAACAGATGAAGCAGTATGGTGTGGTGCTCTAAACGGTCTTTTCTTAATTAACCCTACATTTTGTGCTTTGCCAACCACACTGTGAATCTTTGTGGTCTCTAACGCTTCGTCTAAAGTCATTGGAGGTAAAATACTTGGCAAACGTTTAGCTAACATAGTTTTACCTGAACCTGGTGGGCCAATCAATAAAATATTATGCCCACCTGCAGCGGCAATTTCCAAAGCTCTTTTAATGTTTTCTTGTCCCTTTACTTCAGCAAAATCTAAGAGCGAAAAATCGTTCGTAACATCAAAAACTTCTTCCTGAATAATTTCAACGGGCTGCAATAAGGTTGTGCCTTCAAAATGATCAATTAAATTTGAAATATTTTCTACAGAATACACCTTAATGCCTTCTACAATGGCAGCTTCTTGTACGTTTTCTTTGGGAAGATAAATTTCAGAAAACCCATCAGCTTTTGCTTGAATTGCAATAGGCAACGCGCCTTTTATAGGTTGCACAGATCCATCTAATGAAAGTTCACCCATAATCATACAATCAGAAAAATCGGATTTCTTTAATTGATTCGACGCCGCTAAAATACCAATAGCCAAAGGCACATCATAGGCAGATCCTTCTTTGCGCAAATCGGCAGGCGCCATATTAATAGTGATTTTTTTTCCAGGTAATTGTTGACCAATGTTCGACAAAGCAGCCGCAATACGATAACTCGATTCTTTCACAGCATTATCAGGCAAGCCCACTAAATGGTAACCAATACCTTTATCAATATTTACCTCAATTGTAATGGTGGTAGCACTTATCCCAAAAACGGCACTGCCAAATATTTTTACAAGCATATCAATTCATTTCTTGTTTAAAAATAGTCTTTTTTTAGTAAATAATGTGGATTAATTACACAAAAAGACTCATTCTTATTAAAGTAGAGAAAAAATGAGTGTAATTTAATTAACAAATTGTTAGGATATGACCAGCTGTTTTCCGCTGTTCTCCCATTATTTACCTCTAAAGCTTTAAAGTTCCGTTAAAAAAACGTAGAAAAAAGAATAAAAATTACTTTGGCAACGTACTTGAATGTATATTTGTCTTACTTACCGCATTATATCATGAAATTAATAGAATTTAATAAAAGACATCGAACAGCTTTTTGTGCTGCCTTAATTGCTTGTGCTGGTTTAATTACCTCATGCCACAATACCATTGGTGCTGACAAAGATACTTCGAACGATTTAA
The DNA here is from genome assembly GCA_018384465.1 of Myroides sp. Taxonomy (GTDB): domain Bacteria; phylum Bacteroidota; class Bacteroidia; order Flavobacteriales; family Flavobacteriaceae; genus Flavobacterium. Next base: position 1,372 of record JAHAYQ010000273.1, read on the forward strand.
CCTTGCCCGCCATAAAAATTGATACCACTACTGCACTGATTACAAAAGATTATATGGGTAGTATTGAAGGTAAAATAAATGTAGAACTACGTCCGCAGGTAGAAGGAATTTTACAAGAAATCTATGTAGACGAAGGTGACTATGTAAAAGCTGGACAGTCTTTATTCAAGATTGATGCATCGGCTTATAATGAAATGTACAACAATGCGTTAGCTAATGAAAATGTTGAACGTGCTAAATTAAAAAATGCTAAATTAGAAATTGATCGATTAAAACCATTAATTGATAATGAAGTAATTGCGCCGGTACAGTTAGAAAAAGCTAAATCAGATTACGAAGTGGCAAAAGCTAATTTGGCAAAAGCATCGGCTGCTGTTGGATCGGCTCAAATTAATGTTGATTTTACAGTAATTAAAGCGCCAGTTAGTGGATATATTGGTCGTATTCCTAAGCGCGTTGGTAATTTAGTTTCTAAATCAGATAAAGAACCTTTAACTTATCTATCTGATGTGAGTGAAGTTTTTGTGTATTTTGCTATGAGTGAAAGCGATTTTCTGCATTTTTCTAAAGCGCAAAACTCTGAAAATGATTCATTGGCACTTCCAACTTCCTTAGGAAAATTGCTGCCCGAAGCCTCGTTGATATTAGCAGATGGTATTGAATATCAAGAAAAAGGAAAAATTGATGCTATTAGCGGACAGATAAATAAAAGTACCGGAGCTATTTCGTTGCGTGCTAGTTTTCCAAACTCTGAAGATTTAATGCGCTCAGGAAATACTGGAACTATTAAAATACAAGAAACCCGTAAAAATGTTATTCTTATTCCACAAGAAATAACCACCAATATTCAAGATAAAACCTTTGTGCATTTATTAAGCGAAGAAAACAAAGTGATTTTAAGAGAGATCAAAATTAACGGAGTAGCCGATAAGAACTTCATTGTTTCAGATGGCTTAGATCGTAACGACGTGGTGATTAAAACAGGGTTCAATAAACTTTCTGAAGGTATGCGCGTGATTCCGCAACTCTAACCAAATTCATTTTTTATGCTTAAGAAAATCATTACCAGACCTATTTTGTCTGCCGTAATATCTATTATATTGGTATTATTAGGTGTTATTGGAAGTCAACTACTTTCCATTACTCGTTTTCCTGAAATTGCGCCGCCCAGTGTTACAGTAAGTTTATCATATCCGGGTGCAAGTGCAGAAACAGTAGCAGAAAGTGTGCTGCTTCCTATAGAAGAAGCCATTAACGGTGTAGACGGTATGACCTATATTGCTTCTAAAGCAAGTAATAGTGGGTCGGGAACCATCACCATCAATTTTGAAGCGGGAACAAATCCAGATCAAGCAGCCGTAAATGTGCAAAACAGAGTTTCAAAGGCTACAGGACAAATTCCCAGCGAAGTAAATGAAGCCGGAATTACGGTATCGCCAAGACAAAGCGGTAATATTATGACTATTAATATTTACAGTGATCATCCCGAAGAAATTTACGACGAAACTTTTTTACAAGCATTTTCTCAAATAAATCTTAACCGTGAATTGTTACGGGTGCCAGGTGTGGCTGCCGTATCACGGGTTGGTGCGAGAGATTATTCTATGCGTACATGGTTAAATCCAGAAAAATTGGCTTTGTACAACGTTACACCTCAAGAAGTAATTGCAGCTATTAAAGATCAGAGTTTTGAAATTGCCCCAGGTAAGTTTGGAGAAACATCTGATGAGGTTTTTGAAACAACATTACGTCACAGTGGCCGTTTTAATTTACCCGAAGAATATGAAAGTTTAGTGATAAAAACCAATGAAGACGGCTCGTTTTTATTCTTAAGAGATATAGCCCGTGTAGAATTTGGCGCATCAAATGTAGGAAGCGATAACAGTGTAAATGGCTTTCCGGGGTTAACTTTAAACATTACACAAACCAGCGGATCTAACGCCAGAGATATTGATGTAGGTATTCGCGAGGTATTAGATAAAGTGTCAGAAACTTTTCCTAACGGTATTAAATATGACATTACTTATTCGGTTAAAGATCAAATTGATGAATCAATCAGTCAGGTAAAAAACACCATTTTTGAAGCGTTTATTTTAGTATTCATCATTGTTTTTATTTTTTTACAAGACTTTAGATCTACCTTAATTCCTGCAATAGCTATACCTGTTTCATTATTAGGTACGTTGTTTTTTATTTATCTATTAGGGTTTTCTATTAACGTGCTTACTATGTTTGCATTGGTACTTTCTATAGGTATTGTGGTAGATGATGCGATTGTTGTTGTTGAGGCAATTCACGAAAAAATGCACCAAACGGGACTCACCGCCAAACAGGCTACGTTAGAAACAATGGGTGAAATTACAAGTGCTATTTTATCAATCACAATGGTGATGGCGGCCGTATTTTTACCAGTTGGCTTTATGCAAGGTCCGTCGGGTATTTTTTATCAACAGTTTGCTTATACGCTTGCTATTGCTATTTTAATATCAGCGGTTAACGCACTTACTTTTACGCCAGCTTTGTGCGCATTATTTTTAAGACGCGGCCATAGCATACAAAAAGATATAAAATTTAAAGGTGATCGCAGACCTAAATTTATTAAGAGCTTTGATAAATCTAAAAAGAAATTCTTTAAAAAGTTTAATGATTACTTTGATAAATTCACGCATTTTTATGTGCGTATTGTTCAAAATCTTTTAAAGAAAACTACATGGACGCTTTTAGGAATGGTAGGTGTAATTTTATTAGGAATTGTATTAATGATGCGTACACCAAGCAGCTTTATTCCTACGGAAGACGATAGCTTTTTAACCTATTCTATCACTATGCCAGCCGGAGCTTCATTGGCACGTACCAAAGTGGTATTGGCACAAGCAGACAGTATTTTAAAAAACCGACCAGAAATTGCGGGTATGACTAATATTTCTGGATACAACGCAATTGATGCAGCTACAAGTCCATCCTTTGCGGTGGGATACATTAATTTAAAACCACATAAAGAACGAGGTGAAATTAAAAATGTTAATGAGATCATTAGCTTGTATCAAACGGAATTAAATAAATTGAACGAAGGTAAATTCAGTGTGTTTCCACGACCAACCGTACAAGGATTTGGAGATTTTAGTGGCGTTGAGTTTGTTTTACAGGATCGATTAAATACCGGTTTTGATAAATTTGACGAAAAAGCACAAGAATTGATTAAGGAATTGAATAATCGTGAAGAAATTAGTAATGCTTTTACGTCATTTAATGCCAATTTTCCGCAATATGCCTTAGATATCGATTATATCAAAGCGAAGGCATTAGGGGTGAATATAAAAGATTTAATGAATACAATTAGAGCCTACTATGGTCGGGTTCAAGCTGGAGATTTTTCTCGATTTGGTCGACAGTATCGCGTGTATATGCAAGCCGATGTTGATTTTAGAAATGCACCCGAAACCTTTAATTCTATTTTTGTAAAAAATAAAAAAGGTGAAATGTTGCCTGCTAATACGTTGGTTAAACTGCGTAAAGTATATGGTCCTGAAACTGTAAATAGATATAATTTATTTAATGCTATTTCTATAAAAGCTACACCAGCAGAGGGTTATTCAACTGGTGATGCCATAAAGGCCGTAGAAGAAATAGCTAAAACCCTGCCAGGCAACTACTCGTACGAATTTACCGGAATGACCTTGGAAGAAAAATCATCTGGAAATCAAGCACTTTATATTTTTGGTATTAGTTTCTTGTTTGTTTATTTCCTTTTAGCAGCACAATATGAAAGTTTCTTGCTTCCGCTGGCTATTTTAATATCGGTGCCTACAGGATTTTTAGGTGTGTACGGATTTATTAATCTGGCAGGATTAGAAAATAACATCTATGTACAAGTAGGTTTGATTATGCTGATTGGACTTCTTGCAAAAAATGCTATCTTAATTATAGAGTTTGCTCTGCAACAACGTAAAAAGGGTATGCAGATTGTACAGGCAGCAGTTGAAGGAGCAAAAATGCGTCTGCGTCCTATTTTAATGACATCGTTTGCATTCATCGCCGGACTAATTCCATTAATGTTTACCGTTGGACCATCGGCGATAGGAAACCATTCAATCAGTATCAGTGCAGCAGGCGGTATGTTTATAGGAGTTATTTGTGGAATTTTCTTTATTCCCGTATTGTTTTATGTGTTTCAAACATTAGACGAGCATTTAAAATCGAAAATTACTTATGAAGAAGAATAGTCAATATATAAAAAATATAAGTTTAAGTTTGTTGGCAGCAGCAGGTATTGCTTCTTGTAATAGCGTAAAAAATTCTTACGAATACAATATAAACGTACCCGAAAATTATGTGTATACAGATACTGTTTCTGCGTACGATTCTATTACTATAGCGGTAATTCCTTGGAAAGATTTTTTTAACGATGAGCAGTTAACTTTGCTAATTAATAAAGCAATTGAATATAATTTTGATATGCAAACGGCTTTAAAAAATATAGAAATTGCTCAGTTAAAAGCTGATCAGGCAAAGCTAAATTGGTTGCCAAGTGTTGATGCTACTCTAGCTAATAGAGCTTATCAATACCGTTCGGAAGATTTTTATAGTTCAGCATCTTCACGTTATTATGCAGAAAAGGGTACTGAGGCCCCCAGCAGTTTGTATAATTATACCATGCAAAACATCAGTGGTATTTCGGTAAGTTGGGAAGTTGATATTTGGAGAAAATTCAGAGATCAAAAGCAAATAGCTTTAAACAATTATCTACAAACCGAAGAAGCTCGGAAGGCAATTCAAACAAACCTTATTGCTCAAATCGCCGAAGGTTATTACAATTTAATTTTGTTAAACGCGCAGTTAGATGTGGCTCAAACCAATTTTGAATTAAGTAAAAACACCCTAGAAATAGTACAGTTGCAGTACGAAGCTGGTCAGATTACCGCTTTGGCAAAACAACAAACCAAATCGCAAATGCTTACAGCACAAGCGCTAATTCCTTCTTTGAAACAACAAATAGCTTTGCAAGAAAATCAAATAAATTATTTAACAGGTAGTTTTTCACAAGAAATAGACATTTCGTCAAAGAAATTAGAAAACTACTTTTATTTAGATGTATTGTCAGAAGGCGTGCCATTGCAACTTTTACAAAACCGACCAGATATCCGATCGGCTGAATTAGAATTATTATCTGCTAATTCCAATGTAGGTTTAGCGCAAAAGCAAAAGTATCCATCAATTAAGATTGATTTAGGTGGTGGCGTAAACAGCATGTTACCCGAAAATTGGTTCAATATACCTGGTGCTTTATTTGGATCGGTAGTTGGTGGTATAACAGCGCCCGTATTCAATAAGAAAAAATTGAGAACCAATCACGAAGTGGCTATGGTAGAACGAGAAAAAACAGAAATAAATCTGCAGAAAACCGTTCACAAAGCCATTAATGAAGTAACTGATGCTTTAATTTTAATAAAAACGATTGATGAACAGTTAGAAATTGCCGAAGAGCAAGTGGTGAATTCAAGCTTGGCAGTTCGTCAGTCTAACTTGTTGTTTAATAGTGGATTCGCTACTTATTTAGAAGTAATCAATGCCCAGCGAAGTGCCTTAGAAAACGAACTGAATTTAAACCGGATACGTAAAAACAAATTAGCGGCAAGGGTACAGCTTTACAAAACCTTAGGCGGTGGTTGGCAGTAAA
>JAHAYQ010000290.1 GCA_018384465.1 Myroides sp.
TGGGCAAATTACACATAAGCAACTAAAATACAGATAATTGCGTTATTAAATCAAAATATCGCTTTCTAAATCAGATTTTTCAATAGTAAATTCAAAACCTAAACGTTCAACAACTTCAATAACCAATTTTTTATACCAATTTTCTGATTTTGGGTGAATGTATAAACGTTCAATCATTTGGTTAACATCAGTCAACACTTTTACACCTTCGTTTACGTTCATATCTAAATGTGAAACGTCGGTAATTACGCGGACTTCATGTTCGTACTGAAAACTTTTTCTTTTAAAAAGAAACGGAAAAAAATCATCATCAAACGGAATATGTTCTTTTTTATAGTCGATATAATTTACTTCGCCAATGTATTGATGCGCTTTGGGTTCGATCATTGCTTTTTTTAGTCTACCGATAGTTGATTGAATAGCTAAACCTTCGTTGTTTTTAGTGAACACTTGCCACATGGCGTAACTTTCGTACGAATTTGCGTGCCAACTACTAATAATAATATTTTTGCGTTTTGATTTATAGGCGTCTAAATATTTAGGGTTATCAGCCAATAATTTTTTTATTTCTTCGTAAGTTGGTTCGCTAAAAGTTCCTTCAAACTGGTCTTCAAATTTATCAGATCGAGCCATAAACATTCTGTTAGATAGTAGTAAGTCTAAAAATTTAGAAAGATCTAAATACTTCCAAATGATGGTATCGTCTTGCGGAATTTGCAGTTTTTGATTTTCTTGAAACATTTGTTTTAAGTTAAAAGTGATAAAGTTATATGGTTAAAAGGTCATATTGAATGATGCGACTTTGGAATAAGCTCAAAGGGACAAGGTTAATACCAATTATTAAAAAAACATCACTTTATATTCAACAAACGCATTGCCAAATCAATATCGGTTGGTGTGCCGGTATGTTTCATAGGTTCATCTGATAATTTTACAACACCTGTCCAATCTGCATTTTCGGGTTTAGCTTCGGTCATTTTTAATACAATATTCATAGGTTTTAAGCCTACGTCGTTTGTTAAATCGGTTCCGATACCAAAAGATAAACCAATTCTTCCTTTACAATGTTCGGTAATTCGGGCAACTTTATCGTAATTCAATCCGTCCGAAAAAATAATGGTTTTGGTTAAAGGATCAACGCCTAACTTTTGATAATGTGTAATGGTTTTATCGCCAAATTCCAATGGATCGCCCGAGTCATGTCGAACACCATCAAAGAGCTTGGCAAACTTTTTATCGAACTGTTCAAAGAAAACTTCTGTGGTGTATGTATCGGTTAACGCTATGCCCAAATCACCTCGATAGACCTCTGTCCAATGTTCCAATCCCATAAGGTTCGCCATTTTAAAACCGTATTTTGCAGCGTGAAACATAAACCATTCGTGAGCGTGCGTGCCAATTGGCTTGGTGTTGTATTTCATTGCCAAATACACATTACTTGTCCCAATAAAAGTTCCCTTACCTTTTTCTTTTAATGTTTTTACCACCAAATCGTGCACCTCGTATGAATGTCGTCTGCGAGTGCCAAATTCAGCAAAAACAATGTCTAAATCACGATATTTTTTAATTTTATCTTCCACTGTTTTTATGACCAATTCATCAGAATGCCTATTTTGATTGGTTTCTTGGTAAAACAATTCACAAATCAATGCCATAATAGACACTTCCCACAAAATGGTTCGGTACCAAAAACCTTCAATACTAACTTTCAAATCGATTCCGTTTTGTTCAATTTTAACTTCTGAAGGATCGTAACGATATCCTTGCAAAAAATCTAAATAAGTAGGATCTAAATACGGACATTTATCGCGAAGAAATTCTTTTTCATTTGCAGTTAGCTTTAATGTTGCCATTTCGTCTATCGCTTCTCGTAATCGCTCGGCAAAATTGGCAGGGAACTCATGTTTTCCCCTATTAATAAACTGATAACGAGCTTTAGCGTACGGGAACAATTTAATTACCGCATGTTGCATGGTGAATTTATAAAAATCGTTGTCTAATATAGAAGGGAAAATACTTTTATTCTCTTTCATTTTTTTCTTTTAAAGGTACAAATAAGCGTTATTTTTTACAACAAAATCTAACATTATTACATGAAGTAAAAAGTACTAAGTTGCGATACCTTATATATTACAACACAGTATATTCATTAATAAAAGTATATTTAATATATTAGCAAAAATTACGAGAACAAATGAAAAGATTTATTTTTGCTATTGCTACCCTACTAATCTCAATGAATAGTTCTGCACAAATTGAAGATAATTTTCCACAGCCCAAGAGGTATACCTTTTGGAGTGATGTACAGTTTGGTGGTGCATTAGGCATAGGTTTTGGTGATAACTACACCAATATATCGGTGGCACCAAGCGCTATAAAACCTATAACGGAGCAAGTTTGGTTAGGTGGTGGGTTTCAATTTAATTATTTAAAATCTAAAGGTTTTTTTGAAAGTACATCATACGGAATTAACCTTATTGGACTATACAATCCTATTCCTGAAATTCAATTATCGGCAGAATTAGAACAATTACGAGTAAACAATACTTGGTCTGATACCACACTAAACACCACTTTTGAAGATAATTTCTGGAATACAGCTTTATTTTTAGGAGCAGGTTACAGCTCAGGAAATGCTACAATAGGTATTCGTTATAATGTTTTATTTAAAGAAAATAACTTAGTTTATAGCCAGGCATGGATGCCATTTATTAGAGTATATTTTTAAAAAAAATGTCTTACAAAAAGTAAGACATTTTTTTTACACCGTAAAAGCCAATCGCTTTAATAAAGTTTTATCTAAGGCGTGTTTTACAAATTCTTCATCTACCTCAAAGTTGGTATGTTCAGAACCTGGAAGTTCGTACATAGGATCGGTTAAAACCGCTTCGCATAACGAACGAAGTCCACGTGCACCTAATTTATATTCTAACGCTTTATCTACTATATACCACAAAGCATCTTCAGTAAAAGTAAGCGTTACACCATCCATTTCAAAAAGCTTTTGATATTGTTTTACCAAGGCGTTTTTAGGTTCGGTTAAAATAGAACGCAACGTATCGCGATCTAACGGATCCATGTGCGTTAACACTGGTAATCGACCAATAATTTCAGGTATCAATCCAAAATCTTTTAAATCTTTTGGAATGATGTATTG
>JAHAYQ010000294.1 GCA_018384465.1 Myroides sp.
GGACTAATGTTTACTGATTGCAAATGGATGCTGTACACGCGTATTGTATCTTCCCCTTTTACAATATCGGCATATACCACGTTGTTATCTGAACTAGGCAAGGCTATTTCTCCTTCATCAATAATTCGGTATTTTGAAAAAATGGCCTGGCCTGTTTTTATCTTATTTCCGTGCATAATGATGTGCCTAAATTTGTAATCATCTAACTCATAATCAGCCGATTTAGAATATTCTTGAAAACAAATAATGTCCGGATTTTGTTCCTCTATAAACTTCTTGATATTGTCGGCAACATTCTCTCCCGGAATCCAATCAAATAAATTAAACAAACGTACATTGTAACTTAAAACAGTAAAATCTGAATCGATTACTTCTTCGTTCTTGCTCGAAAATTTGTAGAATTTAGTAAAAAAGGTAAAACCTATTAAAAAAACAACGATTGATAAGAAAGCTTGTCGCTTTAATTGAACTGCCCAATAACCTACAAAGAATAAATTTAGTATTAATAATGTAGGCAGTATAAGCGTTAATACCGATAAAAACGGAAAAAGTTTAGGCGCCATAGAAGGCAATAAATAACCAGCTAATGTTAGTAGCACCAACACTATATTAAAAAAATAGGCTATTTTATTAAACCAATTCAGTTTTTTCATTTTTATTTCTGCTTAAACAAAAATTCTTTCTCTTCTTTTGTAAGACTTTCATATCCCGACTTACTAATTTTGTCTAAGATAACATCTATTTGCTTTTGAACGCCGTTTTCGGCAGTTTTATTTTTTGTTGCTGACTTTTTATGTATAGTCCGCAAAGATGTTTTTGGTTTTTTAGAGGTTTTTAGAATAGGTAAACGAAATCCTCCTAACCATTTTCCATAACAAAACCCAAATATACTGCCGCCTAAATGTGCCAAATGACCACCGGCATTATCAAAAAATAATTGGATAAGATCAAATGCTAAAAAAACAAGCGCAATATAATAAATGGCTACGTTTCCAAAAATAATCAATTGTACGCGCATGTGCGGATTGTATCCAACTACTGTAAAAAAAACAGCCATTACTGCTCCCGAAGCTCCTACTACAAAACTTTGGGCACCTACTATATTGCTGATTATAAAATAGAATACGCCTGCTGCAATACCTCCTAAAAAAAAGGCTTTTAATAGTTGCTTGGTATTAAAAAAAGTAAAAAACAGCATGCTAAAAAAATACAGCATTAGCATATTAAATACTAAATGCAACAAGCCATCGTGTAGAAAAATGTACGTAGCAAATTGCCAAATGCGAAAATTAAAAATTTTAAAATCGCTGAATAATGCCAACTGCGATAACAGACCCGTATATAAACTGCCATTCACAACACGCAAAAACATCATTAAACAACTAATTATACTAATGCCAATAATCAGTTTAATTTCGATGGATGTATTTTTTATACTGAATGTTCTCATTGATGCTTGTTTTTAAATGCAGTCAAACTATAATTTTTTGCTTAATTCCAACGGTATTGATCAAACTGATTTTTCTTCCATTTCCACATCAACAAAAAGCCTACAATTGCTCCGCCAATGTGCGCAAAATGAGCAATTCCTGTACCGCCGCCGCCAAAGAATGAAGAACCGCCAAAACCTAAAACTAAATCTAATACCAAAATACCTGGAACAAAATATTTCGCTTTAACTGGCACAGGTATAAAAATCATTGCTAAACCAGCATTAGGAAACATAAAAGCAAACGCCACTAATAAACCATAAATGGCACCAGATGCACCTACTGCCATCGATAAATAAGATGAACCTAACGTTTGAATACCGCCAGCAGTTACATATTCTTGCCAACGCAAATCTATTCGACCTGCTTGTAATAATTCAAAAATTTCTTTTTCATTAAAACCGTTTAATACCAAGGTACCTACCACATTATGAACTTGCCAATAATTAACAGCGGTATGTAAAACTGCTGCTCCTAAACCGCACAATATATAAAACAACAAGAATTTTTTACCACCCCAATAATGTTCTAATACCGAACCAAATGAATACAGCGCAAACATATTAAACAAAATATGCATAAACCCGCCGTGCATAAACATATGCGTAATAGGTTGCCAAATTTCAAATGCCGGATTTTCAAAATAATACAAAGGCAGATAATCCTTCAATATGGGCATAAATTGACTAGCAATAAAAAGGATAATATTTACAACTAATAATTGTTTTACAACAGGAGTAATCTGATTCATTTACATAAATTTTTTATCAATATCTTCTACTTTCATAGTAATAAAAGTAGTTTTGCCAAAAGGCGATGTCTGCGGATCTTCGCATCCAAACAAACTATTTACTATATTTTCTTGTTCTTTCTCACTTAAATAAGTCCCCGATTTTAGTGCCAAACTCTGCGCTAATGATTTAGCAATACGGTCGTGCAGCACTTCTTTTTCGTTTGGTACATTATCTTGTAATTCATTTAATAAATCTTCTAAAACAATAGATACCGAACTTTCTGAAATAGAAACCGGAATACCCGAAATTACTAATTTTTCTTTGGATATCTCATCAAATAAAAAACCCATTTGAATTAATTCTTGCTCTAACTCGCGTAAAAGCTCCATTTCATACACAGGATAATACAACGACAACGGAAACAACAATTGCTGACTTGCGTTTTGTTTTACACTGAACGAATGTTGGTAATGTTCGTATAAAATTCGTTGGTGTGCTCGACGTTGATCAATGATAATCATCCCCGATTTTATTGGACTGATGATGTACTTTTTATGAATTTGATAGGTTTTCTGTCCGGTATGTAAATGACTTGCTTCGTCATCAAATAACGAACCTGTAACTTCTTCCTCATCTAATTGATGATCTGCCGAGCTTAAAATAATATCTTTTGCGTCTGATATGCCTTCATATAAAGTTTCCCAACCTCCAGATTTAGGTTGTTTTTTATCGGGATACGATCCACCTGAAAAAGATCCCGATGACGTTTTTGAAGCTACATTTTCAAACGGATTGAATGATCTGTCAAGATGTGATCCGATTTGATTGGCAAGATTTCCGCCCGATTTCATACTTTCAAACGGATTGTAAAAAGCATCTACCTCAACTGTTGGTTCGGTAGATTTTGTGCCTTCGTAGCTGTAAGGAACATCTAACTCATTGTCTTTTTGAAAGTCTAAAACAGGCGACACGTTAAACTGACCCAAACTGTGTTTAATTGTAGCTCGTAAAATAGCATATAACGCTTGTTCATCATCAAACTTAATTTCGGTTTTAGTCGGATGTATGTTGATGTCAATACTGTTTGGAGGCAGATTTAAATACAAAAAATAACTGGGATGCGTACCATCTTTCAGCAATCCTTCAAAAGCTGCTGTTACCGCATGGTGTAGGTAACTACTTTTAATAAACCGATCGTTCACAAAGAAAAACTGCTCTCCTCTACTCTTTTTAGCAAATTCGGGTTTAGCAACAAATCCGTGAATTTCAACAATTTCTGTGGATTCTTGAACAGGAACTAATTTTTCATTCGTTTTACCACCAAACACATTCACGATACGCTGACGGATGTTCGATGCAGGCAGATTAAATAACTCACTTCCGTTGTGAATAAAGGTAAATTGTATGTTGTGGTGTGCCAAAGCTACCCTTTCAAACTCATCAACTACATGGCGTAACTCCACTTGATCTGATTTTAAAAAGTTTCTGCGTGCCGGAATATTAAAAAACAAATTTTTCACCGAAAACGAAGTACCATTTGGCACCACCGCTACTTCTTGTGAAACCACTTTACTGCCTTCAATAATAACATGAGTACCTAACTCAGCCTCGTGTTCTTTCGATTTTAATTCTACATGTGCAATTGCAGCAATAGATGCCAAAGCTTCACCCCTGAAACCTTTGGTTTGTAACTGAAAAAGATCTTCGGCTAAGGCAATTTTAGAAGTTGCGTGACGTTCAAAACACATGCGCGCATCAATTTCGTTCATTCCTTTACCGTTATCAGTTACCTGAATCAGCGTTTTACCGGCATCTTTAACCACTAATTTTATAGAGGTTGCACCGGCATCAACAGCGTTTTCTAATAATTCTTTAACTACCGAAGCAGGTCTTTGCACTACTTCACCAGCAGCAATTTGGTTGGCAACGTGATCGGGCAATAAGCGTATAACACTCGACATGTACTTTGTTTTTGTTTTTTAAAGTGATTTACAAAAATACAATTTTATGTGAGATTTTAAGTACTTCTCCACGTATAGTATGCGTTAAAGAAAACAAAAAAGCTCTGAAAAATTCAGAGCTTTTGGTTTAATTGTTATTCCACATTTCTTCTAAATCCAAAACATCAAATTCTTTTTC
>JAHAYQ010000077.1 GCA_018384465.1 Myroides sp.
TCTTATTTTTTGCAAGGAACATTCATTAACGAAGGAACTTTGATTAAAGCATTGGTTTTTGGCGGTAAAGAAAAAACCTATCAAGCTTGGAACGGAATTGAAGACAAAGAGTTATTGAAAACCAACCGCAGATACAATCCTGCCGGAGCGTATATTGATGACAACGGAAATACACAATTCTACAACAACGAAACCGACAATTACAATCAAGATCATTATCAATTGCATTGGAACGAAAAGTGGAGCAACAACTGGAAAACCAATATTGCATTACATTACACCAAAGGTTTTGGATATTATGAAAACTACAAAAAGAAACAACTTTTATCGGATTATGGTATAAACCCAATTGAAATTGGTGGCGAAACCAAAGAAAAGTCGGATGTAGTTCGCCGAAAATATCTTGACAATTATTTTTACGGAATTACCTTTTCGGCTCAATATCATAAAGATAATTTAGAAGTCTTGTTTGGCGGAGCTGCTAACACTTACAACGGAGATCATTTTGGTGAAGTTTTATGGGTTAGAACGCAACCTCAAAAGTCTTTCCCGTTAGAATATTATCGAGATAATTCTAAAAAGAACGATATAAATGGATATGTAAAAGCAAGTTACACTTTTAACGATCGTTGGATTTTATTCGGAGATCTTCAACTTCGAAATGTTTCGTACAAAGCGAATGGAAAAGACACCGGAATTGTGGACGAAAAATTTAATTTCTTTAATCCAAAAGCCGGAATTACTTATAAAATAAACGATATTAGTCAGGCGTATTTTTCTTATGCGCGAGCAAACAGAGAACCAAATAGAACTGATTACGAAGGCGAAAGACCAAAAGCCGAAAAGTTAAACGATTTTGAATTAGGCTGGCGTTATGCAACCGAAAAACTATCGGTTAACGTAAACGGATATTATATGTCATATAAAGATCAGTTGGTTTTAACAGGCGGATTAAACGATGTTGGTGCATCGAAACGCGTAAATGTAGACCAAAGTTACCGTATGGGAATCGAAATTGACGCAACATACAAACCTGCAGAAAAGTTTACGATTTCGCCAAGTATTACTTTAAGTTCGAATAAAATAAAAGAGTTCAATGTAGACTTTAACGGCGAATTGCAAACATTTAAAAACACAAACATTTCGTTTTCACCAAATGTTATCATCGGAAATGCTTTTACGTACACTCCTATTGATCAGTTAAACATTTCATTGCTAACAAAATTTGTAGGCGAACAATATATGGGAAATATTGATTCAGAAGCTTCAAAACTAGATTCTTATTTCACAAACGACATTAACATTGTATATGAAATGCAGTTGAAAAAATGGTTTAAAAGCATTTCGTTCAGCGTATTGGCAAACAATATTTTTAACGTAAAATATATTTCTAACGGATATTATTATACGTACGATGATGATTGGAGTGTACCTGGAAGCATTTCAACCATAGAAGGCGCAGGTTATTATCCACAAGCACAATTTAATATCTTAGGTGGTATTTCGCTGAAGTTTTAACTATCTATTACTTTTTAGCTTTTAACTTTGGTAAAGTTAAAAGCTAAAAAGTTAAAGCTACCCGTAGAGGGTTATTAATATCCGCTGATACACAGTTAAACCACAATAAAAAACACACTTATCAACCTGTCTATCAGATATTTACAAACAAAAAACTATGTAATCTAAATTTGTTCAACAGTAAATATAGCATCTATGTGGTAAAACAAGTTTATTGCATGTAAATGGATAATGCACTACAAGTTAAAGCTATTTAATTATAAACCGTAATCATTGTGCCACTTTGTGAAACTCGGTATTCTTTTAAAGGAAATTGTGCATCGGTAGTTGGCAAACCTAAATATAAATTATACACCAGCGCTTCAGAACAGCCACAAGTGGCTTCTATGCCATTTAACGTTAATTTAGAACACGAACTCACTGCATGATTGGCACAAGTAGCATCAAAAGCGCGGATACCCGTTCCGGTATTAATCACTAAAATGCCGTTAATTCCATATCCACCAATAAACACAGCATTTCCGGGATATTGCAATTTATTATAAGTTGGTAACGCAGTGTTAATAGGTACATTTACAGCAATTTCGGGTAAATAAGGGTTGCGGTTGTCCCAATCGTCTTTAGAGCATGCTGCTAAAAAAAATACGGTAACAAGTAAGGCTAAAATCTTTTTCATTAGAAAACTTTTGGATAACAAATTTAATTATTAACTTTGACTTAATAATCAGAGTTTAAAATATTAACAAAATAAACGCATCAGAACAAAATCCCGTTTTATGGGATTTTTTCTGTTTTATAAATTGAATTGAAAATGAGTAAGGTATCATACTACACGGCAGAAGGATTAAAGAAATTAAGAGACGAAGTTGAACATTTAAAAAGTGTTGAACGTCCTAAAGCATCACAAGCCATTGCAGATGCACGCGATAAAGGTGATTTATCTGAAAATGCAGAATACGATGCAGCTAAAGAAGCGCAAGGCTTATTAGAAATGAAAATTGCTAAGATGGAAGAAGTTTTAGCTAACGCACGGTTAATTGATGAATCGCAGTTAGATACCAGCAAAGTTTTGGTTTTATCAACAGTACGTATAAAAAACCAAACCAACGGTATGGAATTAACTTATAAATTAGTTGCTGAAAGTGAAGCTGATTTAAAATCGGGCAAAATTTCGGTTACTTCTCCTATTGGTAAAGGATTATTAGGAAAATCGGTTGGTGAAACTGCAGAAATCAGTGTGCCTAACGGAACATTAAAGTTTGAAATTTTAGAAATAACAAGAGACTAAAACCATTTAGCTATGAGTGTTTTTACGAAAATTATTACTGGAGAAATTCCTTCGTACAAAGTAGCAGAAAACGATGAGTTTATTGCTTTTTTAGACATTAATCCCAATGTAAAGGGACATACATTATGCGTGCCCAAAAAAGAGATCGACAAAATTTTTGACATGGATAAAGAGCTATACACTCGATTGATGCATTTTTCGTACGATATTGCAAAAGCCATTGAAAGAACAATTCCTTGTAAGCGAGTGGGCATGTCGGTAGTTGGTTTAGAAGTACCGCACGTTCACGTACATTTAATTCCACTTCAGGAAATGGATGATATTCGCTTTCAACGCAAAACCACATTAACTCCAGAAGAATTTGATGAAACCGCTAAACAAATAGCCTCGAATTTATAAAAGCCAATCCCTTTGATACTATTTCAAAGGGATTTTTTGTTAAAAAAACTCGTATATATAATTATTTCCACCATATTGTATCCTGTTAAATAAAACATATATGCAAAAAACATTATTCTTAATCTTGTTCGCTTTATTATCATTAAGTATTTTCTCACAAAAAAGTGTTGATCAGCAAATTGAATCGATAAAAAAAGAAGGGGTCAAATTATACAAATCAGAAATGGCTTCTTGGTATGGAACCGATATCTTTATTGAACAATACCAAAATAAAGAAAACATCGGCGGATATTTATCTTATTCTGAGAAAGACAAAAACATTTGTATTTTTTATTCTAACAGCAACAAACCAAAAGTTATAGGAACAATAGCTTTTGACGATTCGTTTGATATAACAAAAGCAAATATTGATTTAACTGAGAGAGCTTTCAATAGTACTGAAAATCAACTCTATATTTTAAGAAAAAAAGCACAAGATATAATTTATAATGATGAAACTAGTTTTTTTCAACACTATGAAAACACAAAGTTTAATCTCATTCCTTTGATTGAAAAAGAAGTTAGTAAAGTTTATCTTTTAACCGGTCCCTCAATAAGTAATGTAGTAGTTTTTGGTAACGATTATTTGCTAACATTTAACAAGCAGAATGAATTAATAGATAAAAAAGCACTTCATAAAAATATTATACCAATTGAATTTGGAGAGGAAGGTGAAAACATAGAGTCTACAATGCATTCGCATTTACCCGAAACAGGAGATTTAATGACCGCAACAGATATTTGTACATTAATGCTATATGGCAAATTTACTTCGTGGAAAAAACATTTGGTTGTTTCTGAAAACTATCTAAATATCTGGAATATGGCTGATGATTCATATCATATTATGACAATGGACGCAGTGAATAAAATAATCGAAGAATCTGACGAAGAATAAAACATTTAATCCATTTTCCGATATTGTACTGAAAAAACAGTTCCCTTACCAATTTCAGATTTTAAAACTTTAATACTTCCTTTGTGATATTTTTCAACAATACGTTGGGTAAGCGATAAGCCTAAGCCCCACCCACGTTTTTTAGTAGAATATCCGGGTTCAAATATTTTTCTGAATTGATTTTTAGGCACCCCTTTTCCGGTGTCGCTTACTAAAATTTGCAAGTGTTTATCGGTATTTTTAATAGTTACTTTAATTCTACCTTTTCCTTTAATAGCATCAATGGCATTCTTAATTAAATTTTCAATGGTCCAACTGTGTAACGTGGGGTTTAGTAGTAAATTTACAATGTCTGTATTGCTTTCAAACTCAAAATCAATCAGTTTAGAACTACGTGACTGTAAATAATCAAACGACTTTTTAGTTTCTTCTACCACATTTAAAATTTCCAAATCTGGTGCAGATCCAATTTTAGAAAAACGATCGGCAATAGTCTGTAAACGATCTACATCTTTTTGAATTTCGGTTACTATGGTTTCATCCATGTCATCTAACTTCATAATTTCGATCCAACCTAAAAGCGAAGAAAGAGGTGTACCAATTTGATGTGCCGTTTCTTTTGCCATACCCGCCCACAATTTATTTTCAGACGACATTCTGCTGGCACGAAAATAACTGTAAACCAACAAACCAAATAAAGCCAAAATAGCAACCAAAGCCAGTGGATAATATTTTAACTTGGTAATTAACGATGAGTTTCCGTAATAGACGTATTGATTTCCATCTGGATGCTTAATCTCTATTGGAGTATTTTGTTTTTTAAGGTCAAAAAGCATTTTTCTAACCAATACTGTGTCTTCCGCAACTTCTTTTGGTAAGTTTGAGAAACCTCTGATGCTATCTGTATTGGTTATTAAAATAACCGGAATAGTCGTGTTTTTTATAAGAATGTTAGATGGAAGTTCAATATCTGCATCTAAATCAGAAACATCACTAATTTTTTGATTAGCTTCTGCCCAAATTTCCATTTTCATGCGTTCTTCGTGCTTAAACGTTTGAAACAGCAAATACGTATTCCAAAGAATTAATATTAAAATTCCCAGCGAAAAAAGCAAGATAAACCAACGGGTGTATAAACTTCTTTTTACAATCGACATAAAAAACTTGAATTGGTGGAACAAGATACGCATTTTAAAACGTTATTTTGTTGATAATATTTTACTAAAACATTTAAAAACTCAAAACGCTATACCTATATTTGTTTAAATCAAATTTGTATTATGTTAAGTATTGATCCAAAAGAACTAACTGCGGTGCAAACACAAGCGTACCTTCAGGGAGCTGTTGGTCCGCGCCCTATTGCTTTTGCAAGTACGGTTGACGAAGAGGGAAACCCGAATTTATCGCCATTTAGTTTTTTTAATCTGTTTAGTTCCAATCCGCCTATTCTTGTTTTTTCACCAGCGCGAAGAGTACGAAACAACACAGTAAAACACACTTTGTTAAACTGCGAAGCTACCAAAGAAGTAGTTGTAAATATTGCCAATTACGATATGGTACAGCAGCTTTCGTTATCGTCTACAGAATACGGCGACGGGGTTGATGAATTTATAAAATCGGGTTTTACAAAATTGCCATCTGATGTGGTGAAACCATTTCGTGTAGCTGAAAGTCCGGTGCAGTTAGAGTGTAAGGTAAACGATATTATTGCTTTAGGTGATCAAGGTGGTGCCGGAAATTTGATTATTTGCGAAGTGGTAAAAATTCATATTTGTGAAGCCGTTTTAGATGATAAAGGTGTAATTGATCAACACAAAATTGACTTGATTGCCCGTATGGGAGGAAATTGGTATACGCGCGCAACCCCGGGAATGTTTGAAGTAGAAAAACCTTTAACTACTTTAGGAATTGGCGTTGACGCCATACCCAACGAAGCAAAAAAAAGTGGTATATTTGCAGGTAACGATTTAGGTATTTTAGGAAATGTTGAAGTACTACCAAATACTGCCGAAATATCTGATTTTGTAAATAACAATGCCCAATTGAAAGAATGGGTTGAACAGAAAAACAACGAATTAATTTATAAAAAAGCAAAAGCGTTTTTAGAGGCTAATGATGTATCATCAGCCTGGAAAACGTTATTAGCAGCAACAATATAACAAATGGAAGTATTAGGAAGAATTAAAATGATTGGAAACGTACAAGATGTAAGTCCAACATTTAGAAAAAGAGAAGTGGTTGTAACAACCGAAGAGCAATATCCACAACACATTATGATTGAGTTTACACAAGACAAATGTGATTTGTTAAACCAATTCCAAATTGGTGAACAAGTACGTGTAGGCATCAATTTACGCGGTAGAGAGTGGACCAATCCACAAGGCGAAACTCGTTATTTTAACTCTATTCAAGGATGGAGAATTGATCGTCCACAGCAACAACCTTATGGTGGTCAACCGCAACAAGGTTATGGTCAACCTCAAGGTGGGTACGGTCAACCGCAACAAGGTGGCGGATATGGTCAGCCACAACAAGGTTTTAACCAACAACCGCAGCAAGGACAGCCATTTGATAATCAAGGTGGTTTTGCTGCCAATAATAACCCAAGCTTTCCACCTGCTCCTAATTTTGGAGGAAATGAAGAAGCCGAAGACGATTTACCTTTCTAATATTGAAAGAAATTGATATTTTTGAATCCTGATTACATGTGTAATTGGGATTTTTTTATGTATAAACTTACCAACGAACTTTATTTCCCATCTGTTGAAACCGCTCATTCTACAGGTATTGTGGCTTTTGGTGGTGATTTATCTACTGAACGTTTACTCTTGGCTTACCAAAGTGGTATATTTCCTTGGTTTGAAGATGGAGAAGAAATCACTTGGTTTGCACCAGAAGCACGAATGGTTTTATTTTTAAATCAGTTGAAGATCTCAAAATCAACACGAAATGTCATCAACCGAAACATTTTTAAGGTCACGTTTAATACAGCTTTTGAAGAGGTAATTACTAACTGCCAACAGATAAAACGAGCAGATCAACTTGGCACATGGATTACGGATGACATGCTAAATGCGTATATTAAACTACACCAATTGGGTTATGCAAAGTCGGTAGAAGTGTGGCAAAACAACCAGTTAGTAGGTGGTTTGTACGGCATTGATTTAGGACATATATTTTGTGGCGAAAGCATGTTTTCTAAAGTTTCAAACGCTTCCAAAATAGCATTTATTCATTTAGCGCAAAAATTAAAAGAAGAAAGCTATCAATTAATTGACTGTCAGGTTTACAACGAATATTTGGCACAATTAGGTTGCGAGGAAATTCCGCGCGATTTGTTTATGAAAGTACTGACTAAAAAAATAAGAGTGGAGTATCATGAATAGAGAAGGTTAAAACATTACTCACTTTCCAAAGCATAAACCAATGTATAACCATCAAACGAATCAAAATAAAAGGTAAACTTACAGCCAAAATCTAACTCTTTACAATCAAC
>JAHAYQ010000311.1 GCA_018384465.1 Myroides sp.
GCATATAAGGAAATTTTCTTCATAATTAATTGTTACAAAAGATATAAAATTTTAAGAAATTAGCTTCTTTAACTGATTTTGTAAGTCGTTTATATTTTTAAAATATTCAAATTCTAAATCTAATTTCTTCAGATTTAATGCATCAATTAATGCGGCAATAACATCTAGAGGGTCAGCCTCTGTTCCTTCTAAAAACTCGTTATAATTCAAACCTACAATCAAACTTTCATTATAGATGTTTACTAAATAGTCTTCGATAAAAGTAGCAAGACAAATATCAATAATTCGATAATTGTTCCAAACTTTATCTAAACCTGCTTTTGCCAAATCTTTATTAGACCAAAAACATATCACAGGTACTGGTTCACCAACATCATTTTTGAATGAAATGGATGAAACACTCGCTATTTCTTCTTTATGTTCTAATATGAAAACTTTTTGGCTTTCAACAATATTTTGTATGAATAAATTCATGTTGCTTATTTAAATTATTAGCTTATAAATTTTCCGTCACTCATTACCAATTTTCTATCTGCTAAATCAGCAAGTTCTTCATTATGTGTGACAATAACAAAAGTTTGCCCAAAGGTATCGCGCAATTTAAAAAATAATTGATGAAGGTTTTCAGCAGTATGGGTGTCTAAATTTCCTGAAGGTTCATCTGCAAAAATCACTTCAGGTTTATTAATCAAGGCTCTGGCAACTGCCACTCTTTGCTGTTCTCCGCCTGATAATTCTGATGGAAAATGGTGTATCCGGTGTTTTAAACCTAAGTACTCCAAAAGTTCTGTTGCGTCTTTTTCGGCTTCTATTTTTGATTTTCCTGCAACAAAGGCAGGAATGCATACGTTTTCTAACGCAGTAAACTCGGGTAGTAATTGATGAAACTGAAAGATAAAACCTAAATTTTTATTTCTAAAAGCTGCTAGTTCTTGTTCTTTTAATTGTAAAACATTGGTGCCGTTAATAGCTAATTGAGAATTGTTGTTTTTTACAGGGCTGTCTAATAAACCTAAAATTTGTAACAAAGTAGTTTTCCCTGCTCCAGATGCACCAACAATAGCAACAATTTCTCCTTTGTTTATTGTTAAGGAAACACTTTTTAGTACTTCTAAATCGTCAAACTGTTTACTTATATTTTGAGCTTTAATCATACTGCTTAATTTGTCAACGAATTTACTTAAACTTTTAGTTAAATAATAATGTCGAGCTATTTTTTAATTGTAATTTTATAGAATAAAGTAACAACTATGAATAAAGAACGAATAGAAATAGCCATTTTTGCGAACGGATGCTTTTGGTGTTCAGAAGCAATTTTTCAGAAAATTAACGGAGTAAAAGAGGTGTTACCAGGATATATTGGTGGTATTACTGAAAACCCTACGTACGAAGAAGTTTGTTCTGGAACTACCGATCATGCCGAAGCTATAAAAATTATTTTCGATGCCAATTTATTAACTTATCAAGAATTATTAGAGGTATTTTTTGCTACACACGATCCTACTACATTAAATAGACAAGGAAATGATATTGGTACGCAATACCGAAGTGAAGTATTTTATACTTCGCCTGATCAAAAAGAACAAGCAGAACTATTTGTACAATTATTAAATCAAGAAAATATTTTCGATAAACCAGTAGTAACCAAGGTAAGTAAAGCAACTACTTTTTACTTTGCTGAAAATTACCATCAAAATTATTTTAACAGTCACCCCGAAAAAAGTTATTGTGCCATGGTAATTGCTCCGAAAATAAAGAAGTTCGAAAATTTTTTTCAAGAGCACCTTCAAAAATAATTTGGCACGTAATTTGTTTATTTTAAAATAGTTAATTAAGCATTAAAATGAACGAAATAGTAATTCAGAAAAAAATTAAAGTAATAGACAAAAATAAATACCGCCTATTGATTTTAGGTATTTTATTTGATCTTATAGGAATGTTATCTTTTACCATTCCATTAATAGGTGAGTTTTCTGATGTAATTTGGGCGCCAATAGCAGCTTTGTTATTAAAAACGATGTACAAAGGAAAAATTGGAACCATAGGAGGTATCATTGCCTTTGTGGAAGAAGCTTTACCTGGTTTAGATTTTATACCAACCTTTACACTTACTTGGGTTTATACGTATCTATTAAAAAACAAATAAGCTGCCCAAAAAGGCAGCTTATTTTATTTATTATAAACTTTTAATGCGGCTTTGATAATTTCGGCCGATTTGATTAAATCTTCTTTCTTTAAGACATAAGCCAAACGCACTTCATCTAGGCCAACCCCTGGTGTTGAATAAAAACCTGCTGCTGGTGCTACCATTACTGTTTCGCCATTTAAATCAAACGATTCCAATAACCATTTAGCAAAATCTTCAGCATTGTCAACTGGCAGTTTTGCAATACAATAAAAAGCTCCTTTTGGCATAGATACTTGAACGCCATCAATGGCATTTAAAGCATTTACTAAAGTATCTCGACGATCTTTATACTCAGTAATTACATCGGTGAAATAAGATGTCGGTGTATCTAATGCAGCTTCTGAGGCTATTTGCGCATAGGTAGGAGGTGAAAGTCGTGCTTGAGCAAATTTCATAGCCGTACTCATAAGCTCTTTATTTTTAGATACAATACAACCAATTCTTGCACCGCACATACTAAAGCGTTTGGATACAGAATCAATCATTATGGCATGCTCTACAATATCCGCTTCGTTCATTACAGAGAAATGCTCGTAACCATCATATACAAATTCACGGTAAACTTCATCAGCAATTAAAAACAAATCGTGTTTTTTTACCAATGCAGCCAACTGTTTAATTTCTTCTTTGCTGTATAAATATCCCGTTGGATTACCAGGGTTACAAATTAAAATAGCCTTTGTTTTAGGTGTAATTAGTTTTTCAAAATCCGCAATTGCAGGCAAGGCAAAACCATTGTCAATGCCAGACATTACTGGTACAACTTTTACTCCGTTTTGAGTAGAAAATCCATTGTAATTAGCATAAAATGGTTCAGGTATAATAATTTCGTCGCCTTCATCCATAGTAGAACCCATGGCAAAAATTAAAGCTTCAGATCCACCTGTGGTAATAATAATATCTTCTTTATTAATTGGTAAACCTTGTTTTTGATAATAGGCAGCCAACTTTTCGCGATACGAATCAAATCCAGCTGAATGACTGTATTCTAAAACCGTTATGTCGGCTTTTTTCACTGCATCTATAGCCACTTCAGGCGTTTTAATATCGGGTTGACCGATATTTAAGTGATAAACCACATTTCCTTTATTCTTTGCCGTTTCGGCAAAAGGAACTAATTTGCGTATAGGTGACTCAGGCATTTGTAAACCTTTATTCGAAATTTTAGGCATAGTTAACTTTTTAATTTTTAACAGCACAAATTTAGTCAAATATATTCATCCAACACCAAATTTTATTTGTATAAATTAAAGTTAAAATACCAGCCAAGCCGTTTAAATTAAGTATTTTTGTGCAATTTCAAAGTTCACAACAACTATAATTATGAGCAAAATTATCTCCTTTTTGTCATCTACCCGGTTAATGG
>JAHAYQ010000313.1 GCA_018384465.1 Myroides sp.
GGAGATCAGCTTAAAATGAAATTTTCTAAAAAACAGTAATAAATGAAAGAGTCGGAATTTTATTTAAATTCCGACTCTTTTTATTTTGTTTCAAATTGATCTTTTTGGTCTTTGTATTTCCAACGTTTGTGCGTCCAAAAATAATATTCAGGAGCTGCTTTTATTTGTGCCTCTACCCTATCTAAAAATATTCTGGTGGGTTTATATTTAGGTTCATTTCTAATATCATCTGTAATTTCAGAAAAGGTAGCTTTATAATATCCACGTTTCACTTTATCAACCTTTATATACAAAATATTCATGTTTAACTTACGTGCCAAGCCTTCGGCACCCATATGTACAGGTACTTCAACTCCCATAAATGGTTCCCAATGAAGATTTGGCCTTAATACCGGAGTTTGATCGCTTAAAAACAAATAAGTTCCGTAAAATCCTTTTGACTGATTTTCACGTATCACGCCAGTTGTATCGTGCGTAGAAATTAATTCGGCATTAAAACGTGAACGAATATCCCTAACAAGTTTATCGAAATATTTGTTTTTTAATGGTTTGTAAATCCCGAAACCTTTAAAATCTAAAAACTTACTTAAGCTTATAATCCATTCCCAATTGCCGTAATGTGGTAACATTAGAATAATACTTTTTTGCTTTTTTTCGTATTCTTTAATCAATTCAACATTTGAAAAAGCAAAGCGTTTTTCGAGTTCCTTTGGCGAAATGGTAATGGTTTTTATCATTTCAAGAAACATATCACATAAATGCGCATAGAATTTCTTCTCAATTTCTTTTCTTTCGGCAGATGACAATTCAGGGAAAGTCAGTTCTAAATTATACCGAACCGTTTTAACGCGGTACTTAATTACCTTATATACCAGAAAATAAAAAAAATCCGAAAGTAAATACAATACGCGAAACGGCAGTATTGATACACACCACAACAAAGCATATATAATGATAAAGAAAATATATTTCATTAATGAAATTTTTTGCAAAGATAAAGCTATCCGTTTAGTAAAAGGAATTATTTAAAATGTTTTAACAACCAATTGTAAAGTTGCCTCAGAATAGATTAAAAAATATTAAAATTAATTTTTAGCATGACACACAGTTGTCAAAGTGCCGTCTTAATTTTGAACTGAAAATAATATTTAAATCAACTAGTATGAAAGCAAACATTTTAACAAACGAAGAATTATTGACTCATTGGCAAGGTCACAGAACTTTAACCCGAAGAGTGATTGAAGCATTTCCAGAAAAAGAACTTTTTGAATTTAGCATTGGAGGCATGCGAACATTTGCCGATTTGGCTAAAGAATTATTATCTATTGCCGTTCCGGGTTTAGAAGGAATTGTAAACAGGTCAACTGAAGCATACAACCACAATTTGCCACTTACCACAAAAGCAGAATTGTTAGCTGCTTGGGACGACGCAACACCTAAAATCAATGAATTATTTATGCAGATTTCTGAAGATCGTTTTAAGGAAGAGTTTAATTTATTTGGCGAATACAAATTTCCGGTGATTCAGAATATTTTGTATTTTATTGACAATGAAATTCATCATCGCGGACAAGGTTACGTTTATTTAAGAAGCTTGAATATAGAACCACCGTTTTTTTGGGAACGTTACTAAAAATACAAACTTCATTTAGTTATTAATTTTTAACCACATAGAACTTTTTTTTAAAGTTGTCTTTATTTTAAGGGTACATAGATTATATCTTAATAAATTACACACAGCTCTGGTCTATGTGTTTTTCAACTTGTTGAAAACTAGCTAAATCTTTTCATTATTAAAAAAACAAAACCTATGTGGTTAAATTTTTTCGTATATTAAGATCTTTTTATAATTTTTCAATAGCCTTTTTCAATAAATCGGCTACTAATTGTTTTAATTCAGGTGGTTCAACAATATCGGCCTCTACACTGTACATTAAAAACCAGCGAGCAAAATATTGTAGATACGTAGTGGTTTCAAATGTAAGCTCTACTTTATCGTTTATTGTTTTTTCTGATACAAAACCATACGAATTTCGATCCCAATTAAAATAATGTGCCGATTTTTTAGGAGCTAAAATTTTAACCGTTGTTTTTTGAACTTCCATCTGTTTTTTTTCATTAAGGAAATAATCTAATGGTTTGTGTTCTTGAATAAAAGAAGTAGTTGTGTTTACAATCTGCTTAACCCGATCAATTCTAAACTGTCGGTAATCATTTCGCAAATAGCAAAAAGCCATAAAATACCAATAATCATGTTCGTAAAAAATTCCGATGGGTTCTAAAAGCCTTGTATCGGCTTTACTTTCTCCAGGTTTTTGGTATAAAATTTCTATTTGTTTTTTTGAAACGATGCTTTCCAACAAAACCGAAAGCATTTCATTGGTAGTTTTACTTGATGTGGTATCGAAAATTAAAAATTGATCTTCAATTAAAGCCACATTTTCTTTTTCGCTCGATCGCAAAACGGCTTTCATTTTGTGCAAAGCAGACGAAAAATTGAAACTCATTTTTTTATCAGCAAAGTTTTCCATCAACTTTTCGGCAATTACAAAACTATACGCTTCGTCTTTTGTAAAAATCGTGGGCGGAATTTTATATCCTTCAACCAAAGCATACCCTTTACCCTGCTCGTTATAAATAGGCACGCCGGCATTTTCCAATGCTTTTATATCGCGATAAATCGTTCGAATACTTACCTGATAGCGATCTGCAAATTGTTTAGCCGTAATCCAATTTCGTGATTGCAACTGCACATAAATGCTTAAAATACGATTGAATTTCTTTACATCAAGCTCACTCATAAACTACAATAAACTTAATTGATTGTGATGCAAAGCACCTTCTAATTGTAACAACGCTTCTTTTCTGTGAATTCCACCGGCATAACCAATCATTGAACCATTACTTCCAATAATTCTATGACACGGAATTACCACGGCAATTTTATTTAAACCATTGGCGGTTGCTACGGCACGAATAGCTTTTATATCGCCCAAAACAGCTGCCTGATTTTTATAAGTTGATGTATTTCCATAAGGGATTTTAAGTAGCGATTGAAATACTTTCTGTTGAAAATCGGTTCCTGTAATTATCAAGGGAACTGTAAATTTTTGAAGTTTTTTATCGAAATATAAACTAAGTTGTTCTTTTAAATGAATTAAATGTAGGTTTTCCTCTTCGATAAATTGTGCCTTTAAATGATCGGCTAATTTTAAAAGTGTTTTTTCTAAATGAATTCGATCATAAAATTCAGCCAGACAAATTCCTTTTGCAGTGGCACCCAAAAACATCAAGCCCAACGGAGATTGATAGGTTGTTATGAAAATTTGGTTTGAGTTACCTGTAAGTTTATGGTTTAAATCTGAACAATTCATTCGATAAATTTAATAAAAAAAACCTTCTTGTAAAAAGAAGGTTTTTCATATACTATTTTGCAACTAATTACTCAGCAGCAACAACTTCGTATGGTAATTCAACAATTACATCACGGTGTAAACGTACGTTTGCAGCATATTTACCTAAACGTTTGATTGTACCTGAAGTGATGAATTTTTTGTCGATTGATTGACCGTTAGATTCTAAAGCAGCAGCAATATCAGCATTCGTTACCGAACCGAATAATTTTTCACCACCAGCTTT
>JAHAYQ010000005.1 GCA_018384465.1 Myroides sp.
GGTTCTATGGTCAAAACAGATTCTACTGATAATCCGGAACCAT
The DNA here is from genome assembly GCA_018384465.1 of Myroides sp. Classification (GTDB taxonomy): domain Bacteria; phylum Bacteroidota; class Bacteroidia; order Flavobacteriales; family Flavobacteriaceae; genus Flavobacterium. The sequence continues at coordinate 44 of JAHAYQ010000005.1, forward strand.
TGATGACATACACAAAACCTTCTTTCCAAACGGTAGGTTCACTTATCTTACCAGAAACCTCAATAATTTCACATTTAGCAACAGGAACTTGTGGATTGTCAAATTCTGTTTCGTCTTCATCTGTACTACAAGCTGTAAATAAGCTCGCTGTTAGCATTAAAAATAATAACTTTTTCATTTTTAATTTATTTAAAATTATACAAAGACAAAGTTATCGGTGACCTATAAACAGAACAATCCTCATAAATGAGGATATTTGCTTTTTATAGTAAAAAAATTGATAATTTATAAAATAATATAGGTTTTATTATATTTTATGTACTTTAAACTAAGATTTTTGAAACAATTAAAGCCAAAAGAAAATCAGTTGACTCCTTGAAAATACTTTTTCTGTTTTAAAATGCTAAAATAACGAATTGGAAACAAAATTGTTTCAATTAAATGAACAATCGGCGATAAAATCCAAATAGCTGCAAATAAATATCCTTTAAAAACTTTTAAAAGTGTTTTGCGTTTTGCTGGATTTTTAAGAATTAAACCCGACCAAATTTTAAACATTTTATTGGCTTTTTTGTCCATTGAAATCAAAAACCAACGAAATTCTACGGCTCCGTTTGCAACTAATTCTGCTTGCATACCGCTGTAATCGTTCTTTATTAAATAAGGCAATATAATTTTTCCGAATTTAGACGAAGATGCTATTTCAGCAGCTGATACACCTGGTAAAGGTAAAAAACCGTACGTTCTGTTTTTAGTTCCTGTAAACATCCAATTAACAATGGTAATTACGCTTATTAAATTAATGTTTCTATCGGTTAGCGCAATGTTTCCAACTAAATGGGCATTGGCATCTTTCAACAAAACTTTTACTTTTTCTTGCGCTAATGCCCACATATTGCGACTTCCGCTAATGGTTACAACTGGTACATCGTTTAAAATTTGTTGCGCAAATGTGCTTTTTAAAAACGAATTGATGGGGATTGATGGCGATAAATACCATACTTGGTAATGCAGTAGGACCAAATCGAATTTTGTTTGTAAAATTTCTTGTTTTGGTGCTACTATTTCGGAAGGAATTTGTTTGAATGTTTCAGGAAAAGCTCCGAAAAACGAATCGTTATCCCAAGGAAAAGGAAATTTTTTTACCGTTTCGATATTATAAAACGTAACATTTATTTCGTTGCTATTTAAAAAAGGCAAACTAATTTGCTGGGCAATTTCTTTTAACTGACCCGATTGCGAATAATAAATAACTAAAACATTTTTCATTTACTTTCTTTTTTTGTTTCGTCACTTCGAGTAGCAAAGCGTATCGAGAAGTATTAATAGTAGTAAGTTCTCGACTGGCTCGAACTGACGGACATTCTAATAATGAATCTTTAATCTTTCCAAAAATTAAAATAATTAAACCATTGGTACGGATATTTTTTCAGCATGCCTTCTACGCTTTCTGTATACGCATTTAAGACAGCTTGTGTATCGCGATGCTTGAATTCGGGTGCTCTGCGTGTGTATAAATGATAATGCAAATTAGGTTCTTTCATAACGTAAACAAACGCCACAGGCGCTTTTAAACGCGATGCCAGCATAAATGTTCCTGCCGGAAAAAGAGCTTCTTTCCCTAATAATTCTGCCTGTATTGTTTTAGAATTTCCAAAATATCGATCGCCTGTAAAACAAATTAAGTGATTTTGTGAAAGTGCATTATTTATTTCAAAAATATGCGACATATCTTCTTTTACATAGATAAACTGTACGCTGGGTTTATCGTTTGAAATACTTTCAAGGTATTCTTTTATTACAGAATGTTCCTGATCTACCGTTACAATATGTATTTGAGATTTTAAATCAATCTCTGCAAAGAATTTTTCGGCAATTTCAAAATTCCCAATATGGGCGCTGATTAAAATACCCCCTTTTTCTTCTGATAAAAGTTGTTTTAAAACATCAATGCCGTCGAAATCAAAGGTAAATTTGCTGCGTAATCCTGCCGATATGGCAATTTTATCTATTAATACCTGCCCGAATACAAAATAGCTTTTATAAACGGCTAAAACTGCTTTAAAATACGAAAATTGCTGTCGTTTACGAAAATAAGAAAACATGGCTTTGAACGAAGTAGGGTAGGCCACAAAATAATAAAAAGCCACGAATACCAAAACACTGTAAGCAGCGCGTATTCCCAGCTTTTTTATACAATATACAAATATTTTATATCCTAAAATGGTTCCTTTAGATTTACCACTCCATTGGTTCATTTTTATGCGTTTTTAGCACTGATTTTATTTTTAATGATGTTGTAAAAATCTTGGAAAGTAACCATACCAACAAAATCGGCTTCTACCAATTTTACCCCGAAATTAGATTCGATAATGACCACTAAATCAACATAATCTAAACTGTCTAAATCTAATGTTTCCTTTAAATTTTTAGTAGCTTCGATTACTTCTGCATCAACTTCGAATTCGTCAATTAAAATTTCGTTTACCTTATTGATGATTTCTTCCATCTTCATTTTTGTGTGTTTTTATTTTTATGAATGTCACTGTTAAAATATCCTTTATCTGTCATATTGAGCGGAACAAAGTGGAGTTGAAATATCTTTCCAAAAGATTCCTCGTCGCTCTGTCGGAATGACAAAATACCAGAAATTTCAATACATTACGGGCATTCAATTTTATTTATATTTTTTAACGATTACTGCCGAATTGGTTCCACCAAATCCGAAAGAATTCGACAAATATACATCAAAATCTTTAGTTATCGTTTTTGTAGCAATATTCAGCTTACCTGAATGTTCATCGGGTGTTTCAAAATTGATATTGGGCGCAATAAATCCTTCATTCATCATAAGGGTTGAATAGATAATTTCGCTGGCGCCTGCCATCCAACATTCATGACCTGTCATTGATTTGGTTGAAGAAACATACGGTTTTGTTGCTCCGAAAACTTCATCGATTGCTTGTGCTTCATTGGCATCACCAACAGGAGTAGAGGTTGCGTGCGCGTTGATGTACTGAATATCGGCTGCTTGTAAACCTGCTTGTTGCAAGGCTTTACGCATGGCTGATGCCGGTCCATCGACATTTGGTGTAGAAATATGTCCGCCGTTTGATGAAAAGCCATAACCTGCTACTTCTGCAATAATATTCGCTCCACGAGCCAAGGCACTTTCTAAACTTTCTAAAATCACGGTTGCACCACCACCACTTGGTACCAAACCATCTCGGTTTGCATCAAAAGGGCGACAGGCTTTTGCAGGATCGTTTTCACGAGGCGAAAAAACACCTAAACCATCAAAACTCGCCATACCGTATTTATTGATTTCCTGTGCACCACCGCAAATAACCAAATCTTGCAAACCGTTTTTAATCATCATATACCCCAAACCAATCGCATGCGATCC
>JAHAYQ010000011.1 GCA_018384465.1 Myroides sp.
GAAGAAATTTTCAGCAGTTTAAAAGATCAAAACAAAAGTATTCAGCAATATCAAACGGTGGTGATGCCTTTGTATCAAGGTTTTATCGATAAAGAAAATCAAATTGCGTGTTATACCGATCATCAAATTTTTGAACGCTACCATAAATTCAGCATCAAAAACGGTTATACCAAAAAGCAAACCATCACTTTAAAAGAACTTACCACGCTTTCGGTGGGCGATTATGTAACGCATATTGACCATGGAATTGGGAAGTTTGGCGGTTTACAAAAAATCGATGTCGATGGAAAAAAACAGGAAGCTATTAAATTGGTGTATGCTGATAACGATATTGTTTATGTTTCCATCCATTCGCTTCATAAAATATCAAAATACAATGGCAAAGAAGGTGCGCCACCAAAAATCTATAAAATTGGTTCGGGTGCTTGGAAAGCCTTAAAGCAAAAAACAAAAGCGCGTGTAAAGCACATTGCTTTTAATTTGATAAAATTATATGCCAAACGCAGATTAGAAAAGGGTTTTGCGTGTGCGCCCGACAGTTATTTGCAGGCAGAATTAGAAAGTTCGTTTATTTACGAGGACACGCCCGATCAGTTAAAATCTACCATTGATGTAAAAACCGATATGGAAAATGAACGACCAATGGATCGTTTGGTTTGTGGCGATGTTGGTTTTGGCAAAACCGAAGTCGCTATTCGTGCGGCTTTTAAAATGGTTGATAACGGTAAGCAAGTCGCTGTTTTAGTGCCAACAACCATTTTGGCGTTTCAGCATTATAAAACTTTTACCGACCGTTTAAAGGATATGCCGGTTAAAGTTGCTTATTTAAATAGATTTAAAACCGCTAAACAAAAAGCCGAAACGTTAAAAGAATTAGCGGAAGGAAAGGTAGATATCATTATTGGAACGCATCAGTTGGTGAATAAAAATGTGGTTTTTAAAGATTTGGGGTTATTGGTAATCGATGAGGAACAAAAGTTCGGAGTTGCCGTAAAAGATAAATTAAAAACCATTGGCGAAAATATTGATACCTTAACGCTTACTGCAACGCCAATTCCAAGAACTTTGCAGTTTTCATTGATGGCAGCTCGAGATTTATCGGTTATTACAACGCCGCCACCCAACCGTTATCCTATTGAAACAAATGTGGTTGGATTTAACGAAGAAGTGATTCGCGATGCCATTGCTTATGAGATAGAACGTGGTGGTCAGGTATATTTCATCAATAATCGCATTGAAAATATTAAGGAAGTTGCCGGAATGATTCAACGTTTGGTACCAAATGCGAAAGTTGGCATTGGTCACGGACAAATGGATGGTAAAAAATTAGAAGAGTTGATGTTGGCTTTTATGGACGGAGAATTTGACGTTTTGGTTGCCACAACCATTATTGAAAGTGGGTTGGACGTTCCTAACGCAAATACCATTTTTATCAATAATGCTAATAATTTTGGACTGAGTGATTTGCATCAAATGCGTGGTCGGGTAGGGCGAAGCAACAAAAAAGCATTTTGTTATTTCATCACGCCGCCTTACAGTGTAATGACCGAAGAAGCGCGCAAACGTATTTCGGCATTGGAACAGTTTAGTGATTTAGGTAGCGGATTTAATATTGCCATGAAAGATTTGGAAATTCGTGGAGCAGGCGATATTTTAGGAGGCGAACAAAGTGGATTCATCAATGAAATTGGTTTTGAAACCTATCAAAAAATCATGAATGAAGCCATTGATGAGTTGAAGGAAAACGAGTTCAAAGATCTATACGAAGAAGAACAAAATATTGATACTAAAGAATATGTAAAAGACATTGTAATAGAATCGGATTTTGAGATTTTGTTTCCTGATGATTATATAAACAGTGTTTCGGAACGACTTTCTTTATACAACGAATTAGCGACTTTGAAAACCGAAGATGAACTGATTGCTTTTCAGAATAAATTGATCGACCGATTTGGAGGATTACCTAAACAAGCAATAAATTTGTTAGATTCGGTTCGAATTAAGTGGATCGCCTCAAAGGCCGGAATTGAAAAATTAGTATTGAAACAAGGTAAAATGATTGGTTATTTTGTAAGCGATCAACAGTCAATGTATTATCAATCGGCACAATTTAGAAAGGTGTTACAGTTTATACAGGTGTATCCAAAATTAGCGACTTTAAAAGAAAAACAAACCAAAAACGGACTGCGCTTATTGTTAACGTTCGATCAGGTGAAATCAATTCATAAAGCGTTGGAAAACCTTCAAAAATTAGAGCAATTATGAGAATTTTAAGTATATTTTGTTTTTTGTTAATGTCTGTTGCAAATGGTTTTGCACAAGACACGCTAACTATTGAACACCAACCCATTATTATTGATGCAAGTTACGCCGGTGGCAATACCGAAGATTTGTATTACTATGTAAATAACAACTTTAATTACAACAACGTAAAAAAAGAAGATATTCCTGCAAAGGCAAAAAAACAACCATATTTTGTTTTTTATGTGGTATTTGCCATTAGCGAAGATGGTAAAGCTTTTGAATTTTCGCCTAAAGAAATCGGTGCTGAAAACAGTTTTTACAAAGAAGCGGTGCGCGTTATTGCATCAACCCGATGGAATGTTGCCACAAAAGACAATGCGTATAAAAAACAGTTTATGGTAATACCTATTAAGGCAATTATAAGTGATTTTTAATGATAAAGCCCGATGTTTTGCAACGGGCTTTTCTAATTTTGTAAATTGCAATATTTTAGTTTAAGCTTCTAATTCCAAAACTTCTTCTCCTTTAAAATAATGAAAAACATCGATAATAGGAGATTCAACTATAGCCGGAATTGTAAATTCGCCCATTGTATTCTGCATAATCTGCATGGTATTATCAAAAGCGTCCTTTATATCATTTGCTTGAACTAAAATAAATAAATTGGTTTTTCGTTCTTTTCCGCTTTCTTCATCATAAGCAATTAAAGCTATTTTTGATTTAAACCAACGATCTGCATTTTCAAAATGATGAATTTCTGAAAAATTAGCTACCTTAATATTAACCACTTTAAATTCTTCACTAACTAAAGATTTCATTTCGGTATTAATTCTTGTTTCGGCTTCTGTAAAACTTAAAGCGTCAACCAAATAGGGTTCTGACACTACTTTTTGCACACCGTTTTCATCTAATTTTCTATATTTTACTTTGCATTCGTACCAAATTGCGCTCATAACTTATTATTTTAAAGCGGCAAATATAACAGAATATAAAACTGGAGCACCCAAAGTTTTGTTTGGATTTTAAGAATTTAGTTATCTTGAACGGAACCAATATTTTATAATAGTTCGTTTATTTTATTTACAATTTGCTGAGGTTGAATACTACGCATGGCATCGCCATATCCTTCAATAATTTTGTTTCCGTAAACCGATGTTGGCAAAAACGGATATTTATCTAAATCAGGAATCAAACTGTTTTCAAGTGGTTGATTAAAAGGAACAAAACCCGCATAAGGATGCGTTTGACCCCATAAGGTTACAACAGAAACTCCGTACATTGCGGCAATATGCCCGTTGCCAGAATCCATTGAAAGCATTACATTTAAGTGTTGAATTAGTGATAATTCTTGTGTAAATTTTAGTTTTCCTGCGATCACTGTAACATTTGAAAAGTTTTGTTGTAACGTGTTAAGTTTTAATATTTCTTCTTCACCGCCACCAAATAGAAATAATTTGTTTTTAGGATTTTCGGCAAGTAATTTTATTGTTTCTTTCATTAAATCCAACGGATATACTTTTGTTTGATATTGCGCAAAAGGTGCAATTCCAATCCAATTATCATCAGATTTTTCGTTGGTAATAGTTAGAATTTCATCAGGTAAAACCGATTTTTCAGGAAAATTAATTTTTGATAGATCAACCTTAAAACCTAATTGTGCCAATGTATCAGCATGCCGATTAATCATTGACTTTATTGGTTTTAATACTTTTTTTTCTAATCGGGTTAATTCCTTTTTTTCTTTTCTGCCCTTATCGGTAAACGCTGTTTTTGTTCCGTTTGATTTAAAAAAGGTACGAAGTATTTTAGATCGCAATACATTATGAAAATCGGCAACATAATCAATTTTTAGTTTTTTTAAATCTTGATACAATCTGTAAATTCCAAAAAATCCTTTATGACGTTTTTTTAAATCCACATCGAAAAAATCCACCCGATCCATACCATCAAAAAAAGGTTTGAAAAACGGTCTTGAAACTACGGTTACTTTTATATCGCTATGTTGTTGAAGCAACGCGCGGATGACAGGAACGGTCATCGCTACATCGCCCATTGCCGATAAACGTATAATTAATACATGTTTCATTAGTTAGTTAATGCATTAATTATGTTTAGTGAAAACTCCATAATTGGTCGGTAAGCTGTAGAAAACGCAATGAGAGGGATAACAATAAATACCACACCTATATAAAACCAAATTTTTGAGGTTTGCTGTTGTAAAAGTTTGGCAAAAGCGTACATTAATAAGTAATAAATGCTTAAAATGCCTAAGGGTAACAATAATAACTGGGCATAAGCATTAAAAAACTGCCAGATAAAAACGCCTACTACCAACAGTAGAACGGTAAATATTAGGACTTGTATAATTTTTAAAAGTCTGTTCATATAAAAAAAGACCTTCGTTTTGGGAAGGTCTTTCAAAAGTACTATTTTTTATTTTGATATAACACCGGATTTAACTCTTCGTCGTTATACATTTTCATTTGTTTATATACTTTCATGTATTTTTCGCCGTTTTCAATATCGGTTATCAGTTGGCTGATCGATACAAACATATCATTTTTTTGATCTAACAATACATCTAACTTCGCCTGACATTTAGCTCGGTGATCTTCAGAGGCCTCTTTGCGGGTAGCCTCTTCGTTCATGTGATAGATTTTTAATGCTAAGATTGACAAACGATCAATTGCCCATGCCGGACTTTCGGTATTGATTTTAGCATCAGCTTTTACCTGAACATCTTTGTATTTATCCAAAAAATAACTGTCGATGTATTCAACCATATCCGTTCTAACTTGGTTCGAAGCATCAATTTTACGCTTTAAAACCAAAGCAGCAACTGGATCAATCTGCGGATCGCGAATAATATCCTCATAATGCCATTGCACGGTATCAACCCAGTTTTTGGCATATAATAAATGTTCTATAGATCCTTTTTCGTAAGGATTTTCAATAGGTTGATTTACATCATCGTATTTATGATAATCTGTAATACTTTGTTCAAAAATAGGGAAAGCAAATTCTGCAAACATGGTAATAATTTTTATTTACAAATATAGTTTTAATAATTTTACAAAAAATTAAAACCTATCTAAAGTTATGCATATTCACTATATATCGGAACAAAACAGCATATTAAACCATTTTTTAGCGCAGTTGCGTGACGTTGAAATTCAAAAAGATGCGATGCGTTTTCGGAAAAATATTGAACGGATAGGTGAAATTATGGCGTACGAGTTAAGTAAAACATTACCGTATAAAAAAGTGTCGGTGCAAACTCCATTAGGAGTAAAAAACACCATGATTATAGAAGATAATGTGGTTTTGTGTTCTATTTTACGTGCAGGATTGGCTTTGCATACCGGTTTTATGAATTTTTATGACGATGCCGAAAATGGTTTTGTATCGGCAGCACGTGTTCATGGAGCTACAGAGATTATGGTTGAATATCAGGCGGCACCATCGTTTGAAGGAAAACATTTGTTGTTGGTTGATCCTATGTTGGCTACTGGTTTTTCGTTGGTTGCGGTTTACAATAAGTTAATGCAACACCAAACGCCTAAAGAAATTCATATATGCGTGGTTATTGCTGCGCCAGAAGGCATTCAGTTTTTACAAGAAAATTTGCCCGATCACGTGCATTTGTGGGTGGCAAGTTTAGACGACGGACTAAATGCTGATAAATACATTATTCCTGGTATTGGTGATGCAGGTGATTTGGCGTACGGTGAAAAATTATAATTTCAGTAAAAACAACAATAAACTAATGGCTAACATAGCAGTAAGAACCGTTTCTTTTACCCAATAAGTAGTGCTTTTCGCTATAAAATTTCCTCCGATAATTGATAAAGGAAAAAAGGTAAAAACCAACAATCCGTTTGATTTTTCTGGTGTTAATATAAAAATGGTAACGCCAATTATAAAGCACAAAACAATGTTTTTGTATAAGGTAACTTGGTTAGTAGCTATGCTTTTTAAATTAGTTAATTGATATACGGTGAAAAACACTGCTACTGTTGCAAAAAAAGAAAGTCCAATGTTTTGATACACATTGTCAAAATAATTAAAATTAAAACCTACATTAAAGTTATCTATCCAAAAAGTTGGTAAATCAACTTGATTAATTAAGGTATAGGTGTAAAATAAAATAGCTACCGTTAATAAGGCAACAAACGGAATGATCCAATTGCGGTAATCTTCGCTGGCATACCAAATAATGGTTAAATAAATCATTGCGAAGTATAAAATAGTCCACGATTCAAACAAGGCGGCAAATAGAATCCATAAACTGGCATCAAAAATTTTGATTTTTGGCTCATTTAATGTTTGTAACGAAATGATGCGTCTTAGTGCCAAAAGCACAAAAAGATTTGCAACAATGAGCTGAGCATCGTCATAAAACGTGGGGAAAAGGGTTAAAAAGCAAGCATATAAATAAAGTGAATATAAATTATTAACAGCCAAATGGTTTTTTACCGTGATAAATTGAATCAACAATACAGAGAAAACAACTAATAAAAACAAGATGCTTTTTTCGATGATTATGGTAGGAGATTGCAGCCAACTTAAATCGCTAACAAGGTGTAGTATATAGGTAAATAGCAACATTAAGCCTATTACTACGTACCCAATTGGTCGGCTTTTAGAAAAAAGATTTGCAAGCATTAATGATATTTTTGTTTTTTGTAAATAAGTTGTTGATTAAATTTCATACTTTTGCTACAAAGTTAGAATTAAACTGAAATTAAACATAAATAATTTAATAACAATATTATGTGGACATCTTTCTTTAAAGCAATTGAATTTTTATTTGTTGATGTTTTATTTGTACCAATGGATTGGTTGGCTAAGTTAGAATTATCTAACTGGTGGGTTGCCAATTTACTTACTTGGGTATTCATCATCATTTGTACAGTTGCATTTGTTTATTGGATGAAGCAGTTACGTATTTTTGCATCAAGCAAAGAAGATGATCAAGATACAACAGCACACTCATTCTTAAAATAAAAAAATCAGGTTTTAAACCTGATTTTTTTATTTTACTTCTTACGTAAACTATCGTGTGCGTGCGTTTCAATGCCATTATTCCACAAGGTTAAAATATCGGTTGCCACGGCAGCGCCACTTCCAGCGGCAATGGCTAACTGACTGCGATGTCCTGCCAGGGTCCCGGCAACATATATATTTTCAAAAACCAAATGATCATTGTTTTCTAATTGTAACCTGTTTTTTGCAGGCAGCGATTTTTTATGAGGTACTACATAAGGTGTTAAGCATCCGCTAATAGTAAATGGGTTTGATGAGTTGATGGCAACCACCACTACTTCGCTTTCGTAGATGTTTTGGGTAGTAGTAACAAGAAAATGCCTGTCTTGCTTAATGATAGAAAGTACCCGTTCGTTTTCAATTTGTGTAATATGTGGATACTGTAGTTGTAGATCAATTAACGTATTCTTTAAGAGATCGGTGCCTAAAGTGCCTGGTTTAATTCCGTAGGCGTTGTTAAAAACAGCATCATGCAACATGGAAGCTTTTTGGTGGGTAATAAGTCCAATTTTTTTATCGGACATATAGGGTTTGTTCTTAGCAGATCCTAATACTAGTGCACAAGAAACCCCCGATACACCGCCACCAATAATTAAGCAGTGAAACATTATTCTTTGTTTTTATTGTCGATCGCTTTCGAAGTATTAAAAATAAGTAATAAGATTACTGCGCATAAAATAGCGATGATACAAATTAAAGCAACAACACTTTCTCCTTGAAATAAGTTGTTGAAATCTAATTTTGTAATGTTTAATACAATCAAAGCAATAGCAACGGCTATAACTATGTATGTAACGTATTTCATTATCGATTTATTTTGTTGATAGGAAACGAAAGTACAAAATAATTAACTACATAAACAAGCCTTTAACATTAGCGGCGAATAATTTAACAGCAATAGCCAAAAGCACCACTCCAAAAACTTTACGAATAACTCCCAAACCATTAGCGCCTATCATGCGTTCTATTTGTCCAGAAAGTTTTAAAACTACATACACCACAATGATGTTTAATACAATGGCAAAAACAATATTTATGGTTTGATATTCAGCGCGTAAGGCTAAAATAGTAGTCATGATACCAGGTCCGGCAATTAACGGAAACGCCAAAGGAACAATAGAAGCCGTTTTTGGTTCTTCGTCGCGATATAAACGAATGCCCAAAATCATTTCTAAAGCAAGAAAAAACAAGACAAAAGCGCCCGCAACAGCAAAAGAGTTTACATCAATGCCGATTAAATTCAAAATACTTTCTCCTACAAATAAAAAGGCAATCATAATACAAGCGGCAACGATAGAAGCTTTTTCTGACTGAATTTTCCCCACTCTTGCACGTAAATCAACAATAATAGGAATAGAACCTAAAATATCAATTACGGCAAACAAAATCATACCCGCTGTAACTATTTCTTTTAAATCGATTTTCATAGCTTTAAAATTTTTGCAAAGGTATTTATATTCTCTTGAAAATTAAGAATAAAAGTAATGAATATTTTAGTGTTTAATGAGTTATTCGTAAACTACCAAATTAATCGTAACTTTGCGCTGTAAATGAATTAATGTTATGTTTCAGATAGGAAATACTATAGTGTCAGATGAAGTACTCGAAAGAGAATTTGTTTGTAATCTCACCGCCTGTAAAGGTCAATGTTGTGTAGATGGTGATGCCGGCGCGCCTTTAGATAAAGACGAAACAGCTATTTTAGAAGAAATTTATCCCAAAATAAAACCGTATTTACGCCCTGAAGGTATTGCTGCCATAGAACAGCAAGGGACTTGGATTGTGGGTGAAGACGGTGATTTAGAAACGCCTTTAGTTAATAACAGCGAGTGTGCGTATGTGATTTTTGATGGCGATACAGCTTTGTGTGGAATAGAACAAGCGTATAACGAGGGTTTAGTTGATTGGAAAAAACCTATTTCGTGTCATTTATATCCGATCCGAATTAAAGAATATACTCAGTTTTCAGCGATTAATTACCACCGTTGGCATATCTGCGACGATGCGTGTGCTTTAGGAAAAGAATTAGAAGTGCCGGTTTATAAATTTTTAAAAGAACCTTTAATCCGTAAATACGGTGAAAGTTGGTATGCTGAATTAGAACAAGTGGCAATCCAGTGGCAGAAGCAATCACTTGATAAAAAGTAATTGCAAAGGGTAATTTATGATTGCGTGTTGGCTTTTTAATAAATCGCTGCCAATAATACCGTGTACTTTGGGTAAACCATATTCACTTAAAGCAGTATTAACGTGGGTAAGATCCAAAAGAATAATTTCAATATTGCTCTTTTTCCATTTGCCTAATTGGATGTGATTATTAACCGAAAGTTCAGCATGCATATTGTTTGATCCAGCGCCAGAAGCCTTTGCTTTATGTTCTTTGGATAAAAGATTAAAAAGTTCTTGTTCGTTACTGTCAATACAAGTATTTGATGCACCAGTGTCAATTAAAAATAATCCTTTCACACGATTTACTTTGCCGTGAATGTATAAGTGATTTGATTTTCGAATACGAAAAGGAATGCTAAAATAACCTTGTTGTGCTAAAACTGCTGTAATATCAATCATAAATTTACTTAAGGTGCACCGCAAAAGTACGTTAATTAAGCGACACAAAATTTATCTAATATAGCAAGATAAACCCAAAAATTAAAAATGATTTTAATAGATACACATACTCATTTATATAGTGAAGAATTTAAGGACGATCGATCTTTGATGATGGAACGTGCCTTGGCAGCCAACGTAAAACATTTTTTTGTTCCTGCTATTGATTCTTCTTATTTTGAAAGCATGCAGCACATACAACAACAATATCCCGAAAATGTGCATTTAATGATGGGCTTGCATCCTTGTTATGTAAAACCCGAAACTTTTGAACAAGAATTAGCTTTTGTTGAACAAGAATTAGCAAAAGGTACGTATGCAGCTGTAGGTGAAATAGGGGTAGATTTGTATTGGGATCAATCTACTTTAAAAATTCAGCAACAAGCCTTTCAAACACAGATTCAATGGGCTAAAAAATTAGGATTACCTATCAATATTCATTGTCGCGATGCTTTTGATGCTGTTTTTGAAGTATTAGAACAGGAGAAAAGTGCTGATCTTTTTGGGATTTTTCATTGTTTTACCGGCGATTTTCAGCAAGCACAGCGTGCTATCAATCTAAATATGAAATTAGGTATTGGTGGTGTGGTAACTTTTAAGAACGGGAAAATAGATCAGTTTTTAAACGAAATTTCTTTAGAAAACATTGTTTTAGAAACCGATGCACCTTATTTAGCTCCTGTTCCTTACCGTGGCAAGCGTAATGAAAGCAGTTACGTGCCATTGATAGCCCAAAAGTTAGCTGCTATTTATAACGTATCGGTAGAAGAAATTGCTTTACAAACAACAAAAAACGCATTAAATATTTTTAAATTGTAAATTGGAAGTATCTTTGTTTCATTTACGAAAACAAACCTAAATTATGTCTAAATTCGATTCGATACGTTTTTATCGAGATGAGGAAGTATCAAAAGTGCTTCAAGGTATAGCAAATCATCCGATGGTAAAATCGCTGATAGAATACACATTTCCAGGATATTCAGAAGAGCAAATACAAGAGCTCTTCTCAAGCATAAATAGTATTAAAGATTTTCAAGCTAAAATCATTTATCATACGTTACAGCGTGTTTTAAAAAACTCGTCCGAAGGTTTATTTGGTTCGGGTTTTGAAAAGTTAGATCCAAATACTTCATATCTTTTTATATCAAACCATAGAGATATCTTGTTAGATACCAGTTTTTTAAATGTATTACTCATGGAAAACGGTAAAATAATGACGGGTTCTGCAGTGGGCGATAATTTGGTTAAAAAGCAACTGTTTATGGATTTGGCAAAACTAAACCGCAATTTTATTGTTAAACGCGGTTTATCACCAAGAGAGTTGTTAGGAAGCAGCAAGTTGTTGTCAGAATATATGTGTCATTTACTAAAAGAAGAAAACCGTTCGGTTTGGATTGCTCAACGCGAAGGTAGAACCAAAGACGGAAATGATGCTACCCACCAAGGAGTTCTTAAAATGATAGGTATGGCTTGTAATGAAGATTCTATGATGGATTATTTCAAGAAGCTACGCATTGTACCAGTATCTATTTCGTATGAATACGACCCAACTGATAAGCTAAAAATGCCGCAATTAATGGCAAAACTTTCCGACGAACAATATATTAAAGATAAGAACGAGGATTTCGTAAATTTAATGAGTGGGGTAGTAGGTCAAAAAAAGCGCATTCACTTACATGTGGGCGATGTGTTAAGTGCTGAAATTGATGCTATTAAAACCGAAACCACTAATGTGAATAAACAAGTGCAGTTACTTGCTAAGGCTATTGACAAACAAATAATTGCGAATTATAAATTGTGGCCAACTAACTACATTGCGTACGACTTGTTACACAAAACCAACCGTTTTGAAGCAGAATACACCGATAAAGAAAAACAAGTATTTTTACGCAGGTTAGAACTTAAAGTTGATAAAGAAAATGCGGCCATGGTTGATACTTTTTTAGAAATGTATGCCAACCCAGTGGTTAATAAATTTAATATAAATCATGCATAAACCAGCTATTCTTTTAATTTACACGGGGGGAACAATAGGTATGGTTAAAGATTTTGAAACCGGCGCCTTAAAAGCTTTTAACTTTGATCAATTGTTAGAGCGTATCCCTGAATTACAGTTATTAGATTGCTCTATTGATACATATTCTTTTGAAGATCCTATCGATTCTTCAGACATGAACCCAGAACATTGGTTGACAATGGCCGAGGTGATCGAAGAAAATTACCAAGAGTTTGATGGTTTTGTGGTATTGCACGGTTCTGATACCATGTCTTATACCGCATCTGCTTTAAGTTTTATGCTTAAAAACTTATCCAAACCCGTTATTTTAACAGGTTCTCAATTACCTATTGGCGATTTGCGTACCGATGCTAAAGAAAATCTTATCACCGCTATACAAATTGCCGCTTTGCAAGAAAAAGGAGCTCCAGTAATTAAAGAAGTAGGTTTGTATTTTGAATACAAGTTGTACCGTGGTAATCGTACCACTAAAATTTCAGCCGAACATTTTAACGCCTTTACTTCACCCAATTTACCGCACTTGGCAGAAAGCGGTGTACATTTAAAAGTAAATGAACATTTGTTAGACGATTTTTATACATCAACTCAGTTAGATGTACAAAAACAATTAGATACCAACGTGTTTGTTTTAAAAATTTTTCCGGGTATCACTCAGAATATGTTAGAAGCTGTTTTAAACATTCCTCATTTAAAAGGAATTGTGATAGAAACCTTTGGCTCGGGTAATGCACCCACACAGTTTTGGTTTATCAACACCTTGCAAAAAGCGATAGACCGAGGCATAAAAATTGTAAATGTAACGCAATGTTGGGGTGGCAGCGTAGATATGGGCAAGTACGAAACCGGAACAGCTCTTAAACAAATCGGCGTCATTTCAGGTTACGATATCACTACCGAAGCTGCAATTACCAAAATGATGGTTTTATTGCCACAGAATTTATCAAAAGATCAATTTACAACTGCTTTTCAATCATCTGTTTGTGGAGAGTTGCTAAAAGAGTAGTATTTGTTAAAAAGTAAATTATTTTTATCGTTTTGTTGTAAAATTTGTAATTTAACTACTGTTTAATTTGCAAGATATGAAAACGATTAGTGTTTGCTTATTGGTAGCTCTTTCCTTTAATGGCTATGCCCAAGAACAAAATGATTTTTCAGAAGAAAAAAACATGGTGAAATGGAACCTCTTGGGTTTAAGTTCATCAACTATTGCTTTGCAGTATGAAAGACAAATTGCGCCTAAAACAAGTTTAGTAGCAAATATAAACATAATGCCTAAACGCAGCATTCCGTTTTTTGGTACGGTAGAAGATATTGTAAAAGACACAGGAGCTATTGATATTTTAAAAGATGTAAAAATGAACGCTTTCTCGTTTGCTCCTGAAGTCCGTTTTTATTTAGGGAAAGAAGGTATGAAAGGTTTTTATGTTGCTCCTTTTCTCCGCTATGATCGTTTTGCTTTAGATATACCGGTAGATTATATTTATAACAATCAAATAGAATATGTAACCATTAACGGATCTGTAGACGGCTTTTCTGGTGGGTTGGCATTTGGGGCACAATGGCGTTTGGCATCGCAATGGTATCTTGATATTACTTTTGTTGGGGCAAGCTATGGTTTTGCATCGGGCGAATTAAGCGGGAAAGGTACGCTAAACGCTGAAGAACAAGCAGAAATTCGTCGTGCAATGAATGATTTTGAACTGCCTGTAGTTGATTATACCTACAATGTACACGATCAAGGTGTTGATGTAAAAGTTAAAGGTCCGTGGGCAAATGCTAAATTAGC
>JAHAYQ010000020.1 GCA_018384465.1 Myroides sp.
GGTGCACCGAATGATTTAGAAATAATTACGTTTCTACCTTTTGGACCTAAGGTTACTTTTACTGCATTTGCCAATGCATCAACACCGCGTTTTAATCCATCGCGAGCTTCAATATCAAATTTTATATCTTTTGCCATTTTCTTTTAGTTTAAATTGTTTAATGTTTATTATTGTTTAAAGTTGTTTTCTAAAAAAAAACTTGAAACTTTAAACCTGAAACTTTGAACTTATATAATTGCCAAAATATCGTCTTCACGCATGATTAAGAAATCTTTGCCTTCTAATTTTAAATCGGTACCTGCATATTTGCCATAAAGTACTGTGTCACCAATTTTAACAGTCATTGGTTCGTCTTTTTTGCCATTTCCTACAGCAACAACAGTACCTTTTTGAGGTTTTTCTTTTGCGGTATCTGGAATAATAATTCCTGAAGCAGTTTGAGTCTCAGCGGCAGCTGGTTCAATAATCACGCGATCTGCCAATGGTTTAATGTTTAATGCCATATTCTTTGATTTAAATTTAAATAAATGAGTATTGTTTGTTTGCTTCAATTTTGACCAAAAGTGTGCCAAGTGATAAAAGTGATATTTTGTCAGAATAAAAAATGCCAGCTTCTGACAAGCTGGCATTTTTTTATCGTTATGTAAATAATATACAATTAGTTTGCTGGTTGTGTTTCTGCGGGAACATCTTGCGTAGCAGGTTCTTGTGTTTGTAAAGCACCGGCATTTGGCAAAGTTTGTTGTGGAACTACTGTGTTGTTGTCGAATATTTTAGAATCGTTAGAGTAGCCTGATTGAAAGGTAATACTTGAAAATAATACCAATATTACTAAAATCGCAGCTAATGTCCACGTACTTTTATCTAAAAACTTATTGGTGTTTTGTACCCCACCTACAGATGTTGATCCGCCTAAAGAAGAATCTAAACCGCCACCTTTAGGGTTTTGAACCATAATAACAATGATTAAAAGTAAGGCAACAATGGTAATTAACACTAAGAAAATTGTAAACATATTTATTTGTTTTATATATTATTAAACTCCTGTAATTTTTTTATATCGGAAATTCGATTTGCAAATAAACTACTTTTTTCCGGATATTTCAAAATTAAAATTTCATAAGCTTGTATTGCTTTTTGATATTTTTTTTGCTCTAAATAAATTCGCGCCAAGGTTTCGGTCATATAAAATGGTTCGTTCTCGTCTAACCTATCTAAGTGAATTGTAGGAACTACGGCACTTTTGCTTGGGGTAATCTTTGGATTTGATTCGATAAAACGATCGATTATATCCATCTTTTTTTGCTTAGTATCAACTGAATCTTTTAGTGATTTTTTTTCAACTTGCGCATTATTTTTTTCTGTTGACGTTTCTGAAACGCGTTGAATGGGTTGTGTAGATGTAAGTTTGAGCCATTCGTTAAAAGAAAATTTATCATTTTCAGAAAAATCTAAAGGCGTACCAACTTCTAAACTATCTTCTAACTGAACAACGCTTTCGTTAACTGTTTCTTCTTTAGAATCGATTGATTTTTTTTCTGATTTTGCCTCGATTTTTGATTTAGAAATTTGATCGATTTTTTGAATCAATTGTGTTTCTTTATCCTGATTTTCGATATATACTAAGGTGTCTAAAACTCGTTTTTCGATGGTTTCATCTAAAGTAGGTTCTGGTTTTTTTACGGCAATATAATCTTCATCAACAACGGTTAAATCATTTAGTTGAATAGGTTGGTAGGCAACAAAATCTTCCGAAATAATATAATCGAACAATACATCGCGATCGGTGGTGTATGCTGCTGTTTTTTTTAGTTCGTTATTGTATAAAAAACTGCGTTGTTGATGCAAGGTTTTTAAATACAAAGCTCGAGCTGATTGCAGATAGGGATATTTATCAACAATTTCTTTGAGTGCAGTGGTGTGATCGTCGGTTAAACTATACGGATTACTTAACCATTGGGTGTATTGCTGTACATTCATAACTTACCATTTAGCTAATGAGGCATTAAAAACATCTTGTGTAATACGTTCATAAATTTCTTCTAATGCACTGGTTAAACGAGGGCCAATGAGTTGATCGTTTGCTGGATAATCGTAAAAATGAGAAAACGTTTTTTCAAAATCATCATCTGGGTTTTTGCGATTAGTAAACCTAACATTTATGGCAATGTACAAACGGTTTTGCGCAGCTGTTTGTTCGGCAGTTGCTGTCATTGGGGAAATACGGTATTGTGTAATTTCACCTTCGTACACTAAGTCGGCGTTTGTATTGGTTAAGTTTAAGCTTGTTTGACCTTGAATTAAATCTTGTAATTGAGTGGTAAATGTGCGCTCTATACCAGGTTCAACCAATTCGGCATTGTTTAAAAAGTAATTTACCTGAAAGGTTTCGGCATCAATTTGTCCGGTACCCGTGAAATTATATATTCCGCAACCTGATAAAATCAAACAGAAAAGTAATGCTGTAAATTTGTGTATTTTGGCTTGTATTTTCATTGGTTGAACTGTTGAACTGTTGAATTGTTCGTTGATTTGTTTATATTGTTTTATTTTTCTCAATTGAGACTTTATGACTTTAGACATTTGACTTTAAGACTAAAACTTACAAATCGTACTGTTTAATTTTTCTGTACAAAGTACGTTCTGAAATGCCTAATTCATCGGCTGCGGCTTTGCGTTTTCCGCTGTTGCGTTCTAATGCTTTTTTTATCAGTTGAATTTCTTTGTCTTCTAATTTTAGTGTTTCTTCCTCTTCAACTGTTTCGGCAAGTAAATAGTTGTCTTCATCTTCTTCGTCTTGAACAATTTCTGTTTGATGATTTCCAGTTGATGTGGTTGTATGTTCGCTCAATGCTATAGATCTGTTAGGTGGCGTTGCTGACGGAGTATCATCAGCTTGCCCGTAAATTCGTTGAATGAGCGATTTGTTTGTTTCTTGTACTTGGGTAGAATTGCTATGCTTCATCAGCTCTAACGTCAATTTTTTTAAATCGGTTAGATCTGCTTTCATATCAAAAAGCACTTTATATAAAATTTCGCGTTCGTTACTAAAATCACTTTCTGCTTTTTTACTTTCAATGAGCGAAGGTAATTGAGCGTTTCGTTCAGGTAAATAAGATTGAATGGTTTTTAGGTTGATTTCGCGATTGGTTTCAATAACAGAGATTTGCTCGGCAATATTTCTTAATTGACGAATGTTACCGCCCCAACGATAGTTTTTTAGATATTCAGCTGCATCTGCTGTGAGCTTTATGGGCGGCATTTTATATTTATGGGCAAAATCGGATGAGAACTTGCGGAAAAGTAAATGAATATCGTCTCCGCGTTCACGCAAGGGTGGTAAGTTGATCTCAACGGTACTTAAGCGATAGTATAAATCTTCGCGGAATTTACCTTTGTCAATCGCCTCAAACATTTTTACATTAGTTGCTGCTACAATACGTACATCGGTTTTTTGCACTTTTGATGATCCTACTTTGATAAATTCACCATTTTCTAACACACGTAATAAGCGAACTTGTGTGGTTAAAGGCAATTCGCCCACTTCGTCTAAAAAAATAGTTCCACCGTTTGCTACTTCAAAATAACCTTCGCGACTGCCAACAGCGCCTGTGAAGGCTCCTTTTTCATGACCAAAAAGTTCAGAATCTATGGTTCCTTCTGGAATGGCGCCACAGTTTACCGCAATGTATTTTCCGTGTTTACGATGCGATAAACCATGTATGATTTTTGGAATACTTTCTTTTCCTACACCACTTTCACCGGTAACTAAAACAGAAATATCGGTCGGAGCTACCTGTATGGCTTTTTCCAACGCACGGTTTAATTTAAGGTCGTTACCTATAATTTCAAAACGTTGTTTTATGCTTTGAACGTTTTCCATAGTTTTTTGTTTTGTTTAAGGTTTAAAGTTTTACTTGTTTAAGGTTGTTTTCTTAATTGTGTATTTATTTAAACTTAATTGCCTTAATTTTTTGCGTTGATTTTTTTGATAAAATGTTTACGTAAAAGACAACACATGTGATGTTTATTTTTTGTTGAGATAAAAAATGTTTAAACTATTAGGTTATTGTATGTTTTTAGTGTTTTAAATACACATTCTAGCGATATAACCTTAAACGTTAAACAAATTAAACTTGAAACAAATAATTATTGCATTTCACTATATCCCACAACTTCGCCAATTAAGGTAGCAGAAGTACAATCGGTTATTTTTACCATAACAAAATCGCCTACTTTATAATTTCCTTTTGGGAAAACCACTGTGGTATTTTGTGAGTTTCTGCCTGACCAATGTTCATCAGATTTTTTAGATTCTTTTTCGATTAAAACTTCTACCGTTTCACCTAAAAATCGTTGGGTACGTTTTAAACTAATTTTTTGCTGCAAGTCAATGACTTCTTGTAAACGTCTTTTCTTAACTTCTTCGGGTACGTCATCTTCTAATTTTCTTGCAGCTAATGTTCCCGGGCGTTCAGAATAAGCAAACATATATCCAAAATCGTAATTTACATATTCCATTAAAGATAAAGTATCTTGGTGGTCTTCTTCGGTTTCGGTTGGGAAGCCCGTGATCATATCTTGTGATAAAGATATTTCAGGAATAATGTTATAAATACGATCTACCAAAGCCATATATTCTTCTCGAGTATGTTGGCGGTTCATTTCCTTTAATATACGAGTAGATCCCGATTGAACTGGTAAATGGATGTATTTACAGATGTTGTTATGCTTCGCCATTACCTGAATTACTTCATCGTGCATATCTTGCGGGTTCGAAGTAGAAAAACGGAAGCGCATTTTTGGATGTGCCGTTGCAGACATATCTAAAAGCTGTGCGAAATCAACTGCAGTTGCTTTTTGCATTTCTGTTGCTTTATCAAAATCTTTTTTCAAACCACCGCCGTACCAAAGGTATGAATCTACGTTTTGACCTAACAAAGTCACTTCTTTAAAACCGCGTTCGTATAGGTCTTTAATCTCTTCCATAATACTTTGTGGATCACGGCTACGTTCGCGTCCTCGGGTAAAAGGAACCACACAAAAGGTACACATATTGTCGCAGCCACGAGTAATAGAAACAAAAGCGGTAACTCCGTTGCTATTTAAACGTACCGGTGCAATATCGCCATAGGTTTCCTCTTTAGATAAAATTACGTTAATGGCATCTCTACCATCATTTACGTCTTTTAATAGGTTAGGGATGTCTTTGTAAGCATCTGGACCCACAACCATATCAACTATTTTTTCTTCTTCTAAAAATTTACTTTTTAAACGCTCTGCCATACAGCCTAAAACGCCCACTTTCATAGAAGGATTTATTGTTTTAACCGCATTGTATTTTTCTAAACGTTTGCGAACAGTTTGTTCGGCTTTATCACGTATAGAACAGGTGTTTACTAAAACCAAATCGGCTTCTTCTAAGTTTTGAGTGGTATTGTACCCTTCGTTCGCTAAAATAGAAGCTACAATTTCACTGTCGGCAAAGTTCATTTGGCAGCCGTAGCTTTCTATAAATAGCTTTTTGGTGTTATTTTCTTTCTGGTCTAAGAACAAGCTGGTACCTTGTTTTTTCTCTTCTATTACCTTTTCCATAAATCACAATCGTGTACTAATCAAGTCGCAAAGATACAATTTTATGACAAGTTGGCAGATGTTTTGTAAATATTTTTTGAGCGACTTAATTTGTCGTTTTGTTTTTTATATCTTTATAAAATGAAAGCGAAAAAGAAATACATTTGTCACTCGGGTGGCGCAGAAGGTACCGATTCGTACTTTGAGTTTTTTTCAAAGCAGTACGGGATCGATACGGTGGCTTATTCGTACAAAACTCGCTTTCATGAATCAACTAACAAGCGTGAATTAACTTTACTTGAGTTTAATGAAGGTATCCAACAGGTTTACAAAGCAAATGCAACCTTGAAGCGTACACGAATTAATCAATATTTAAAATTTTTGGCTCGCAATTGGTTCCAAGTAAAATATGCCGATGAGGTTTTTGCTGTAACTACTCTTAAAAAATACAGCGGATTATACGAAATTAAAGGTGGAACAGCATGGGCTGTACAAATGGCAATTAATGAACAAAAAAAGATATTTGTTTACGATCAAGAAGAACTACATTGGTTTTATTACGATTATTATGTACAGAATTTTTGTTTGTTAAAGATAGATCCAAAAATAACAGTCAAGAATTTTACAGGCATAGGTACGCGATCGATTAATTTTTTTGGCGTAAGCGCAATTGAACAATTATTTAAAAATTCGTTTGAATAGATATGGCATCAAAACATAATTTAATAAGTAGATTAACAAGAATTGTTGAATTGTTTCAGGCTCAAGGTGAACATGGGTTTACTTTTGAAGAGGTGAATGATCGTTTAAAAAACAGCTTTATTGATGAGAATCATAGTGTGTCGTTACGCACTTTTCAGCGTGATATTAAGGATATTGCATCGTCTTTAAAGATCAAAATTATCTATGATAAGTCGAACAAAAAATATGTTTTATCAAATGATTCCTTGCAAGATCGATCAAAAAATGATCAGTTATTTACTATTGAAAGCTTAAAAATGCTTCATATTGCACAAGATATATCTAATAGTAATTATATTTTTATCGACAAAAGAAAAGCTTCAGGTTTAGAAAACTACAACATTATTAAAGGAGCTATCGCTTTAAAGAAGCATTTAGAATTCCATTATCAAAAATTTGATCAATACAAAGCCAATTTTCGCAAATTAATGCCTTTAGGATTAAAAGAAAGTAAAAGCCGTTGGTATGTGGTAGGATACGAAATAAAAAATGGCTTGCGTATTAATACCTTAAAATCATTTGCGTTAGATCGAATGGAATCCTGCGAAGCAACTACTGATTTTGTTTTAAAGGAAGCCGTTGATATTGCCGCTCATTTTAAAGATTACGTAGGTGTTACTACCAAACCAATTGAAGGCTTTAACGAGAAAGAAGTAGTGCAATTTGAAACATCTATTGAACACGGTAAGTATTTTAGCACGTTGCCTATTCATCCATCTCAACAAACTACGATAAATAATGGTAAAACCATAGTGAGTTTACAGGTGGTGCCTACTATGGAATTAGTGGCAGAGTTGTTGGCGCATAACCAGGAGATTAAAATTATTGCACCCGAAAAATTGGTGCAAACTGTAAAGCAAATTTTGTCTAAAAATCTTAAGCAGTATAATTAATAAGTGCTTAAAAAAACGGAAATATAAAAAAATCCTATATTTTTGCTTTCAAATTAAAAAGGAATGGCAAAGAATTTAGTGATTGTAGAGTCGCCTGCAAAGGCAAAAACCATAGAGAAGTTTTTAGGAAAGGATTATCAGGTAGAGTCTAGTTTTGGGCACATAGCTGACATTCCATCCAAAGAAATTGGCGTAGATATAGAAAATAACTTTAAACCTAAATATGAAGTTTCGGCAGATAAAAAAGCCGTTGTTAAAAAATTAAAAGATTTAGCAAAAAAAGCCGAAATGGTTTGGTTAGCTTCCGATGAGGACCGTGAAGGAGAGGCTATTGCTTGGCATTTGTCCGAAGAATTAAAGTTGAAAGATGAAAATACAAAACGTATCGTTTTTCATGAAATCACCAAAGGTGCTATTCAAAAAGCTATCGAAAATCCACGTGGTATTGATTATAATTTGGTAAATGCACAGCAAGCACGCCGTGTATTAGATCGTTTGGTAGGTTATGAACTATCGCCAGTTTTGTGGAAAAAAGTGCGTACAGGTTTATCTGCAGGTCGTGTGCAATCGGTTTCTGTGAGGTTGATTGTAGAACGTGAACGAGAAATTGAAAACTTTAATACCGAGTCATCTTTTAGTATTTCAGCAGAGTTTGTTGCTGCTAACGGAAAAACTTTCAAAGCAAAACTTCCTAAAAATTTTAAAACCCAACAAGAAGCTCAAGATTTCTTAGAACAAAATATAGGTGCGCAATTTAAAGTGTCGGATTTAGAAACAAAACCGGCAAAGAAATCGCCAGCTGCACCGTTTACAACTTCAACTTTACAGCAAGAAGCCTCAAGAAAATTATATTTTTCGGTGTCACAGACCATGATGTTAGCCCAACGTTTATACGAAAGCGGGTTAATTACTTACATGAGAACAGATAGTGTAAATTTATCGCAAGATGCTATTAAAGCTGCCGAAAACGAAATTGTAAATTATTACGGACAAGAATTTAGTAAACCCCGTAACTTTTCAACAAAAGCGAAAGGAGCTCAAGAAGCCCACGAAGCAATCCGACCAACCGATATGTCTCGTCATACGGTAAATATTGATCGCGATCAAGCTCGTTTATATGAATTAATCTGGAAACGTACCATTGCTTCACAAATGAGCGATGCGCAGTTAGAGCGTACCAACGTAACAATAGTTGCCGATAAACATACCAAACATTTTGTTGCTACTGGTGAGGTGTTGTTGTTTGAAGGGTTTTTAAAAGTATATTTAGAAGGCCACGACGATGAAGAGGAAGAACAAGAAGGTTTGTTGCCGGCTATGAAAATTAACGAAAAATTAATTAACAACAGCATTACGGCAACTCAACGTTTCTCTAGACCTCCATCACGTTATACCGAAGCTGCTTTGGTTAAAAAGTTAGAAGAATTAGGTATTGGTCGTCCATCTACTTATGCACCAACTATATCTACTATTGTTGCTCGTAATTACGTAGAAAAAGGAACGGCAGAAGGTACTGAACGTAATTATCAAGTATTACATTTAGCGAACGATAAAATTTCTTCAGCTACTCAAATTGAAAAAGTAGGCGCCGATAAAGGAAAGTTAATCCCAACAGATATAGGTAATATAGTAACCGATTTCTTGGTAAAAAACTTTGAAACGATACTAGATTATAATTTTACAGCCAAGGTAGAAGAAAGTTTTGACGAGATTGCCGAAGGAAATTTAGATTGGACAAAAATGATGAACGAATTTTACAGTCATTTTCATCCAATTGTGGTTGATGTAGAGAAGAATGCCGAACGCGAATCGGGTGAGCGTATTTTAGGAACCGATCCCAAATCAGGAAAACCTGTTTTGGTACGTCTGGGTAAATTCGGACCTATGGCTCAAATTGGCGATGCCGAAGATGAAGATAAAAAATTTGCCAGCTTAAATCCTACTCAAAACATAGGAACAATTACTTTAGAAGAAGCTTTAACGCTGTTTTTATTGCCTAAAACATTGGGAGAGTATCAAGAGGAAACTGTCGAAGTAAATAATGGGCGATTTGGACCTTATGTTCGTTTCGGAGATATGTTTGTATCGCTTGCCAAAGGCGAAGACCCGCTAGATGTAACTTTAGATCGTGCCATAGAATTAATCAAAGAAAAACAAAAAGCCGATGCACCTATTGCCGTTTTTCAAGGATTACCGGTGCAAAAAGGAGTAGGGCGTTTTGGTCCGTTTATAAAATGGAACAATATGTTTATTAACGTCAATAAAAAATACAATTTTGATCATCTTTCGCAAGACGATATCAATGAGTTGATTGAAGATAAAATTCAAAAAGAAAAAGACAAAGTAATTCACGATTTTAAAGACGAAGGTATTCGTGTAGAAAAAGCTCGTTGGGGAAGATCGGTTATTTTGCAAGGTAAAGTAAAAATAGAATTGAGTAAAGATGTTGATGCGGCGGCTTTAACATTAGATGAAATTAAAAAGTTAATCGAAGAAAAAGCCCCTGCAAAGAAAACTGTAGCAAAAAAAACAACGGCTAAAAAAACCGCCGTTAAAAAAGCAACAACTACTAAAAAGGCCACTAAAAAATAATTGTTTATGATGTATGAAATTTTAAAACCTATTTCTACCGAATTAGAACAATTTATCAGTACGCTTCCAACACATGCGTTGGGAAAGGCAATAACAATACACACTCAAAAAGCGTTGCCTGATTTGCAAGATGTGCAGTTGGCAATCATCACTGTAAATGAAAACAGAGGAAGTTTAAATGCAGAAACCGAAGTAGAGTTTGACACTTTGCGAAAAAATCTCTATCAGCTTTATCCTGGAAATTGGACAAAAAAAATAGCGGATTTAGGCACCATACAAGCCGGTGAAACCATAGAAGACACCTACGTAGCCATTAAATTAATAGTTGCCGATTTGGTTAAACAAAATATTGTTCCCATTGTTTTAGGCGGATCTCAAGACGTTACTTACGGTATGTATCGCGGATATGATGCCTTAGAGCAGCAAGTTAATTTGGTGTGTGTAGACAGTAAAATAGATGTGGTAGCAGATGTAGAAAACCCGTCCGAATCATTTATGACTAGGATTATCATGGAAGCTCCAAACAATTTACATAACTTTAGCGTATTAGGATATCAAACCTACTTTAACTCGCAGGAAGAAATCGATTTAATTGATAAAATGTATTTTGAAGCTTATAGATTAGGAGAAATCATAAAAAATATCGAAATTTCGGAACCGGTTTTACGAGATGCCGATATGGTAAGTATTGATATTCATTCTGTAAAATCATCTGATTTAGGATTTTTTTCAAGCTTTCAGCCCAATGGGTTTGATGGTCGAGAAATCTGTACATTAGCACGTTACGCCGGTTTAAGCGACAGGGTAAGTAGTTTTGGTGTTTTTAATATCGATAATATTTCGCAGAAAAGTTTGTTAATTACTCAAATTTTATGGTATTTTGTTGAAGGGTTTAATTTCAGAATGAATGAATATCCTTATATTAGCAAAACAAGTTATCTGAAATATATTGTGCCCTTAGAAGAGCAAGAACTAATTTTTTATAAAAGCGATTTATCTGAACGTTGGTGGATAGAAATTAGTAGTTTAGATAACGAAAATAGAAAGATGTTATTTCCTTGTAGTTATGATGATTACAAACAGTCGTTGCAAAGTATTGTTCCCGAAAGATGGTGGCGTGCAACTAAGAAATCATTAGGATAAAACGTTCAAAAATAAAAATGTTAAATATAAATTAAATTTTTTTTTAAGATTTCGTTGTATATTTAAAAATAATTAAATAGGTTTACGCTTTGAATAATTTTTAAAATAAAACCCCAATTAATATATGAAGAAGTTCATTACACTTTCTGCGGTTGCCTCGCTATTGTTCAGTTGTGGTTCTGGTGACAGAGGAGAACTACTAGACGGAGTACAAGGGAAACGCTGGATCACTGAAAAGCCGCAGGGTATGGCTTTTATTCCAGGTGGATCTTTTACAATGGGTAAAACTCACGAAGATTTACTTGGAGCTGAAGACGCGCCTCCGCGTTTAGTTACTGTTGGTTCTATGTATATGGATGAAACGGAAATTACAAACAACCAATACCGTAAATTTGTTGAACACGTAAAAGATTCAATCGTTAGAACTCGTTTAGCAATTATGGCAGACGAAATGGGAATGGATCAAACAGCAGGTGGAATTGGTGCGTTTGCATTTCAAGAAGTTCAAGATCCATC
>JAHAYQ010000041.1 GCA_018384465.1 Myroides sp.
GCTTTTGGATTGATGAACGAAAAGTTTGAATCGGCAAATAAAAGTGCCGAAAATACAAATCAAGTATTGTTTGATGGTTTAAAACTGAAAGCAGAAGATGAACCAGCAAGATATACGGAACCTTATCAAAAAGCGGAGAAAGTACAAGCTTTATCTAACGAATTCTTTGCCTTTGTTGAAGAGTTAAAGGCAGATGCAACTACAGGGTTTGAGGTAGATCCTGAAACAGGAAAGTACCCTTACGAATCTATGGGTAAAGGTGCTGGAATTGATTATGGTTGGTTTGATAAAGATGGTTACTCTGCAAGAGGGAATGAAATTGTAGCGCGTTTTGAAAAATATCGTAATGATTTTAAAGATATTTTAGGTAACGATGTAAAGTATAAGTTTCTTACTGACGACATTGATGCTAAATTCGCTACTAATCCAGTAAAGAACAAAGATGGTCAAGATATTCCGTTTTTAGAGTACCACTTTAAAGGATTTCCGGCAGTTTCGTCATTAGCGTACTTATCATCTATTCAAAATGATGTGCGTCAAGTAGAGCATGAAGCGTATAACTTATTCTTAGGAAACTCATTAAAACAAGCAGCTTCAATGAAAAATTACCAAGCAATGGTTATTCCTGATAAAGCTGTTTATTACCAAGGTGAGCAGATTAATTATAAAGTTGTCTTAGGTCGTTACGATAATTCTACGGTTCCTACATCAGTTGTAGTTAATGGTGCAACTATTCCGCAATCACGTATTAAAGCAGGTCAAGTTGAAGGTTCATCAGTAGCGTCAGGCTTAGGTGAGCATAAGTTCACTGGTAAATTTACGTTCATGGAAGATGGAGAACCAATAGTAGTTGATATTTTAAACTCGAACTACATGGTAGTAGGTCGTCCAAGTTCAGCAACTATTTCAGCTGATAAAATGAACGTAGTGTACATTGGTTTAGATAATCCTATTTCAGTAACTGTAGAAGGTATTACTTCTGATAAAGTAAATGCTACGGCTACAAATGGTACGCTTAAAAAAGTAGGTAACGGTAAGTATATGTTAACTCCAAGTCCAGGAAAAGAAGTTGTTATTACAGCAACGGGTACTATGCCTGATGGTAAAGCAATTACTTCTAAACAAGTTTTTAGAATAAAAGCAATACCTAGACCTCGTGGAACTATTCGTGGAGATTACGATGCAAGTGGACCTACAAATAACTTAGAACAAGTTACTATTGGTGCAAGAATGGAAGATTTCGAGTTTGATGTAAATCTTCGAGTTACGCAATTTACAATTGTATTTCCTGGTTTAGGATCTGAAGTTGTAAATGGTACAAGTCTTAATGAGTCGGCAAAATCAAAAGCACGTCGCTTACGTCCTGGAGATGTTGTACGTATCATTAATATTAAAGCTCGTCTTGAAGGAGCTCCAAATGTTGTTATTAAAGATCCGACACCAGCTACATTTACAATTCAATAAAAATTTGAGTATATGAAAAATATTAAAAATCTATTCTTTACTATTTGTGCCGTTGTTGTTGCTAGTGCTAGTTTTGCACAAAACAATATCTTAAATGCACGTATGGCTAATGAAATCGGTGATGAATCAATCGAGGATATTTATGCAAAAGCAGAAGGTCCTATGCCTTATGAATATGTAAATGATCGTGATGTTATATTTCAAAAGAAAGTATGGGAAGTTTTACCTTTAGATCAAAAACAAAATTTAACCTATTATTTTCCTTTAGAAGAAACAATCGATCGTAAACCCTTATGGAATGTATTGAAAGATGCAGTAATGAATAAAAAAATACAAGAGGTTTATGAGGATGATACGTTTAAACAAAAATTAGATATCAGACAATTAGAATCTAAATTTATTCGTACGGACACCGCAGAATATGGTAAAGAACAATATATGTTAGAAGGAAGAATTGACCCACAGTATATTTATACAACTGAAATTCGTCCAACTGATGTTAAAGAATACCGTATAATGGGTATGTGGTATTTTGATCGTAATGCTGGTGAGTTAAAATACCGTTTATTAGGTTTAGCTCCTGTAGTTACTGACTTGGCTACTAAAGGTACAGAATTTGAACAAGCAGTGCCTTTATTCTGGATTTTCTTCCCAGATGCTCGTGAAACTTTGTACAATACATATGCATTCAATGATCGAAATTCGGCTATAAAAACTAATTTTGATTACCTATTCAACGCCCGTAAATTTGCTGGAACAATTTATAAGGCAGATAATGTGTACGGAGATCGTAACATTAGTGAATACGTTCGTGAAAATGCGATGATGCAGCTATTAGAAGCAGAACGTATCAAAGAATCAATCCGAGATTTTGAAGATGATTTATGGAATTACTAAACTTGTAATTTAATTTATAAAACTCTTATCATTAGATAAGAGTTTTTTTATACGATGAAAGTAGAATATATTATTGTAGGAGCCGGTTTGGCAGGTTTGTGTTTTGCTCAATATTGTAGTAAAATGGGCAAATCATTCATTGTTTTTGATAATGAAAGTAGAAGTTCTTCTAAAGTAGCTGGCGGTATGTTTAATCCATTGGTTTTAAAGAGGTTTACCTCTATTTGGGAATCACAAGCTCAATTAGATACAGCAAACGTCTTTTACCCCGAAATAGAAAGATTAATCGATAAAAAAGTATATTTCAAGTTACCTATCTATAGAAAGTTTGCTAGTGTAGAAGAACAAAATAATTGGTTTGTAGCATGCGATCAACCATTAACAGCGCCGTATTTAAATTCTAAAATTTATAAGGAGCGTATTCCCAATATTAAAAGTGATTTCTTTTATGGCGAAGTTTTTAATACAGGTTTTTTAAATGTAAAACTGTTTGTTGAAAGCTATCAACAACTTCTATCAAGACAGCAAAAAATCAAGTTCGAAGATTTTGAATATGATAAATTAAATCTAAGTTCAGATCAAATTTCGTATAAAAATCTTCAAGCAAAGCACCTAATCTTTGCGGAGGGGTTTTCTATAGAACATAATCCTTTCTTTAATTTTTTACCTTTAGATGGTACAAAAGGTGAGTTGTTATATGTTAAAATCCCAGATTTAAAACTTAAGGAAATCATTAAATCAAATGTGTTTATCATTCCTTTAGATAAGGATATTTATAAAGTAGGCGCTACTTATAATTGGCAAGATAAAACTGATAAACCAACGAATGCTGCTAAAAATGAGTTAATAGAAGGACTAGAAGCGTTAATTGATTGTCCGTATGAAATTATTGAGCATGTTGCAGGTGTGCGACCCACAGTTAAAGACCGTAGACCATTAGTTGGTGCGCATTATCAACATCAAAATATATATATCCTTAATGGTTTAGGAACTCGAGGTGTACTTTTAGGGCCTTATTTAGCAGATAAGCTCATCAATAATATCGAAAATAAAGTACCTTTGGATAAAAATATCGATGTAAGTCGATATTACAAAAAACTACAGTTAATAAAATAGCCTTATGCTTAATATACACGATTTATCCGTATCGTTCAACGGAGATTATTTATTTGATGGAGTTACTTTTAGATTAGGTGCTGGCGATCGTATTGGATTAGTGGGTAAAAATGGTGCCGGTAAATCAACTATGCTTAAGATTTTATCAGGCGAAACATCACCCGATACTGGTTCTATTGCGTTTGATAAAGAGATAAAAATAGGTTTTTTAAAGCAAGATATTGATTTTGTAAAAGGAAGAACCATTTTAGAAGAGGCGTATCAGGCTTTTGATGAAATTCTTGCCGTTGAAAAGCAATTAAATCAAGTAAATGAGGCGTTAACCACTAGAACGGATTATGAATCTGAAGCCTACACGGAACTTATTGAAAAAGTGAGCGATCTTACGCACAGATTTGATATTTTAGGAGGATATACTTACCAAGGAAACACCGAAAAAATCTTAATCGGATTAGGATTTAAAAGAGATGATTTTAACAAGCAAACGGATACTTTTTCGGGAGGTTGGCGCATGCGTATAGAATTGGCTAAACTATTGTTGCAAAACAACGATATTCTGCTGTTAGATGAGCCTACGAACCACTTAGATATAGAGTCGATCATTTGGTTAGAAAACTTTTTAAAATCGTTTGCAGGCGCTGTTGTATTGGTATCTCACGATAAAATGTTTTTAGATAACGTAACCAACCGAACTATTGAAATTTCATTAGGGAAGATATATGATTTTAATAAGCCCTACTCTCAATATTTGGTATTACGTGGAGAAATGCGCGAAATGCAGTTGGCAGCGCAGAAAAATCAAGCAAAAAAAATAGAAGAAACCGAAAAGTTAATTGAAAAGTTCCGTTATAAAGCTACAAAAGCTTCGATGGCACAATCGTTAATTAAAAAATTAGATAAGGTAGAACGAATTGAAGTAGATGAAGACGATAATGCGGTGATGAATATATCCTTTCCTGTTTCAATTACACCTGGTAAAGTGGTTCTTGAAATGGAACAGGTTACAAAAACTTAC
>JAHAYQ010000086.1 GCA_018384465.1 Myroides sp.
TCGGTCATGTCTTGAATAGAGTAAATTGCAACTCCTGTAATTGCCATTTCATCTAAGATATCAATCATATCGGTATAAGTTGCGTCATCAGTTGCTTTGATAAGCACTACTATACCATCTTTTCCCTCTTCACCTCTTGCTTTAAGATTTGCCATCTTTTGCAAAATCACTTGTCTTATCCCATCTTTACCATAAGAAGAATCTGTTGGTCCAACTCCTTGATAAGGCGCATCGAACATACCCATATAATATTTTAACGAGCGGTCTTTACCTATTAAAATAGTCATGGTTTTCGATTCTTTTGCCTCTTGTCTTTCAGTTGGATCTTTTTCATCTAACTTATCAGGCATGGTTAAGTCCATAGACTGAGGTTTAGATAAAGAGGTGGTTAACATAAAGAACGTAATCAATAAGAATGCCAAATCTACCATCGCCGTTAAATCAACGCCGGCATTTTGTTTTTTACTTCTTACTTTTCTACCGCCTTTTTTGCCACTGTCACCTCCAGTATTTAATTCTGCCATTTTTTTATACTAATTTTTAGTGATTAAAAATCGTCAGTTCTTAAACCTGTAACAAGGTAAAAGCGGTTTTGACGTTGTTGTTGTAATATATCCATTATCTCTTTAATCGTGCCGAATTGTTCATTTGCATCACCTTTGATAGCAACTTTAAGGAACGATTCTTTACGTTGCCAAGACGATTGACGAGATATTTCAACCCATTTTGACAATTGGTTGTTTAAAGAATCTTGATACGGAATACCCGGATGCAATTCTTTTCTCATACGTTCGCTTGGTGGAACAGCTAATAATTTCTTCATTTCGCGAATATCCACACCAAAGTTTTCTATTCCTGCAAAAGTATTTTCTTCTTCTGCGGTAAACTCAATGTTATATTCTTTCCCCATTCTTCTCAGTGCATCAATACGATCTTCACGACCAGCCAAACCAATAAAAACATTTTCTTGTCCTACGGTAATTGTTAAAATATCATCAGTAGGAATTTTAGTTTCTTTTGTTGACGCAGGTAAATCAACCGGATACACTTCTGGTGTTTTTGCTGTAGAGGTTAAAACGAAGAATGTTAGCAATAAGAATGATACGTCACACATAGCGGTCATATCAATTCTTGTACTTGATTTTTTCATTTTTGCCATATTCTTTCTTCTTTTTTAACCAGAAATCAATCTGGAATTATACAATGTTACCTTACACTACTTAATTATTGTGTCTTCTGTAAGATTGTGTAATTGCAAATCCTGCCTCATCAATGAAATGAGTTAACTTATCGATCTTAGTTGTAAAAATATTATAGAATACGATAGCTAATGTTGATGTACCAATACCTGATGCAGTACACATTAACGCTTCAGAAATACCTGTTGCTAATGCTGATGAATCTGGCGCACCTGCAGTTGACAAAGCCGAGAATGCTTTAATCATACCTGTTACTGTACCTAATAAACCAACTAATGTACCAATTGATACTAAAGTTGCTAAAATGATCATGTTTTTTTCTAACATTGGCATTTCTAACACAGTAGCTTCTTCAATTTCTTTTTGAATAGTTTCTGTTGCTTTGTCTGTATCAAAACCTTCGCGCTTAACTTCTTTAAACTTAACTAAAGCAGCTTTAACAACGTTTGCTACAGAACCTCTTTGTTTGTCGCACTCTTCAATAGCTTCATCAATTTGATTAGCATTTACTAATGATTGAACTTTTGCAACGAAATCTTTGTTGTTACCTGTACCAGATGCTTTGCTAATTACAATCCATCTTTCAATAGCAAAAACTAAAGTCATAGTCAGCAATCCAATTAACACTCCAATAACTACCCCCCCTTTATACATCATTCCCAATAAATCGCCTGGTAGAGGATCTCCATTAGGATCTCCGTTTTGGAAACGACTTGGGTCACCTAATACGAAATGCCAGATAGTAAAACCAATTATAATACATATTACAACAGCAATTGCTGCTGCAACATTTGATAATCCTGATCCACTTGGATTTTTCTCAACTTCTTGTGTCATCTTAATAAAAAATTTAATTTAATGTTTACTCAATTTTTAAAATTACTCTTTACTCTTTTCGAGCGAAGCAAATTTACTTTTTTAGTTCTAATAAAAAAATATTTTTTTTCGCTTCTTATTTTGAAGATTTAAAATTAACTAAAAAGAAACAATTTATTTACTTTTTAATATTTTTTTATCATCTAGTAAGGTATTAAACGCCTCAGTCTTATTTATTATTGTTTAAACCTCATTAATTTACATAACAATTTAGTAACACTAGCTTGTAAAAATACTTTTATTACTGACGCTAAGTTTATATCTTTAGCACAAAAGAACGAATATTAAATGAATTTAGAAAGATTTAAACAACAGATTAAAGAGGGCTACACCTATAAAAGCGATTTTATTACTATTGGCGGTGCTATGTTTGATGGCAAAGCAATTGCTGACCACCACATAAATATTCCTTTAAAAACTTTAAACAGGCATGGTTTAGTTGCAGGGGCGACAGGTACGGGTAAAACAAAAACTATTCAAGTTTTATCGGAACAATTATCTAAAAAAGGAATTCCTGTTTTAATGATGGATATTAAAGGTGATTTTAGCGGTATTGCACAAGCAGGCGAACTGAATGATTTTATTGCTAACAGACACACCCAAATGAATTTGCCCTTTGAACCGCAAGCTTTTCCTGTGGAGTTACTAACTATTTCTAAACAAAATGGCGTAAGATTAAGAGCCACCATTTCAGAATTTGGTCCGGTTTTATTATCGCGTATTCTCGACTTAAACGACACCCAATCAGGGATTATGTCCTTAATTTTTAAATATTGCGACGATCACCAACTTCCTCTTTTAGATTTAAAAGATTTAAAAAAGGTGATACAATATATTACTAACGAAGGAAAAGCTGAAATTGAAAGTGAATACGGCAGAGTTTCGACAGCATCAACCGGTGCTATTTTACGCAAGTTGATTGAATTGGAACAACAAGACGCTGATTTATTTTTTGGAGAAACATCGTTTGATATTCAAGATTTAATGCGAATTGATGAAAACGGAAAAGGCTATGTAAATATTTTAAGGTTAAATGATATACAAGATAAACCTAAACTGTTTTCTACTTTTATGTTGTGTTTATTGGCTGAAGTGTATAATACCATGCCTGAACAAGGAGACAGCGGGCAACCAGAATTGGTTATTTTTATTGATGAAGCCCATTTAATATTTAAAGAAGCAACTAAAGCATTGCTTGATCAAATTGAAACTATTGTAAAATTGATCCGCTCTAAAGGAATAGGATTGTATTTTATCACTCAAAACCCTACGGATATTCCCGACGGTGTATTGGCTCAGCTTGGTTTAAAAATTCAACATGCATTGCGAGCGTTTACCGATAAAGACAGAAAGGCGATTAAATTGGCATCGGAAAACTTTCCATCAACCGAATTCTACAAAACCAACGAAATCATCACGCAATTAGGTACAGGAGAAGCATTGGTAACTGTTTTAAACGAAAAAGGAATCCCTACCCCATTAGCAGTCGGTATGATTCGGGCACCTATGAGTAGAATGGATATTTTAACTTCTAACGAAATTGATGGACTTATTCGAAAATCTACTTTGACGCATAAATACAATCAATTGATTGATAGAGACAGCGCTTACGAGATTTTAAACAGAAAAATTAGTGAAGTAAAACCTGAACCTACAACGCCAAAAACAAAAACTGCTACTAAAAGTGTAAAGAAAGAAGAAAGTTTTTTATCTAAACAAGTTATAAAAGTACTTACGAGTGCTACTTTTATTCGCGGAGCTTTTGGCGTACTAAATAAAATGTTTAAAAAATAAACCATCATAAACATTCAGTTAACAGGTTTGATTTTGAACTGAAATCCGATTTTTAAAACCACAAATTAAAGGATTTACATAAATATTTTCATAATCCTAAGAAAAGAAAGCAAAAAAAGGCAGTCTTGCACTAAAAACGCATAGTTTTAATTAACGAATAAAACAGACTTAACGGTCTGTTTTATTTTTGTTTAATAACTCTAAAATATAATTTTCTACTTCTTTTGTTTGCCAATTTGTATGGATATTAGGCAGTTTCATTACCTCATCCATCACTGATTTTTGAAAATCGCCAATAGCTAATGCATCTTCATACGGATTTAAGCTAAAGGTAACTCTATCGTACAAAGGCAACCATTTTTCAGGATGCATCTTAGTGAACCAAGCTTCTATTTTTTTTTGTAATAAAAAATCAGAGTCGGCCGTTTTAGCACTCATTTCTATAAAATTGCGGTAAGACAATTCTGCAATAGCATCGGCATTTGGTTTCCTTATTTCTTGGTATTTTTCAAAAACCTTGTCTATATCATTTGGGTAACGATCTAATAAATCGCTTAAGGCAGTAATATCTTCAAAACCGGCATTCATTCCTTGTCCATAAAAAGGCACAATAGCATGCGCGGCATCACCTATTAAGGCAACCTTATCTTTGTAGGTCCACGGATAACAATGAGTGGTAACCAATGACGAGGTAGGATTGGTAAAGTAATTATCTTTTAAATAGGGCAACAATTCCTTAGTATCTGGAAAAAATTCATCAAAAAAATCATTTAATTTTTCTTCTGTATTAATTTCTTCAAACGAGTATTTTCCTTCAAAAGGCATGAATAAGGTGCAAGTAAACGATCCGTCATCGTTTGATAAGGCTATGAGCATGAATTCACCACGAGGCCAAATATGAAATGAATTTGAATCAATTCTATGTGTGCCGTTTTCATTAGGCGGAATATTTAATTCTTTATACCCAATGTTTAAAAAGTTTTGTGAATAATTAAATCGGTTTTGACGTTGCATACGATGGCGAATACGTGAAAAAGCGCCATCGGCACCTAACACCATATCAAATTGCTTTTTATCAAAAGGACCGTGTTCGTTATCACCAATAAATAAGGTAGCGGTTTCTAAATCGATGTCCCAAATTTTATGACCAAATTCAAAATTCACTCCAGCTTCTTCTGCCAAATCAACCATTAGCCGATTTAACCCTCCGCGCGAAATAGAATAAATCGCTTCTCCATTAATACCGTACGGTTGAAAAGTAATTGATCCATCTTGTAAATGAATAGCTCGTTTATCCATTGGTATGGCAATTTTTCTTATAGCATCTCCAATTCCCACTCGATCTAACGCATGCCAACCACGAGTAGACATTGCCAAATTAATTGATCTGCCCGAAAATTGTACTTTCCTAATATCTTCGCTTCGATCAAAAACCGTTACGTTGTAATTTTTATTTTTTAAATAGATGCCTAAAAGCGTACCAACTAAACCGGCACCTGCAATTGCAACATCTTTATTTTTTGTAAGCATCATTGCTTGTAATTTAAAATTGTGAGAGGTTAAAAGTACTAAATTGTAAGGTAGCAACCAAAATTTCAAAAAATTATAAAAACTAAAGTGAAAGAATATATATTTTTTTCTTAATTTTATAATACTAATTTAAAAAATAGTATGCTATGAGAGATTTAATTTGGCTTATTGCCGTAGTACTAATCATTTTATGGGCTGTGGGATATTTTGGTTTCGCAGACGCCGTAGGTAGTTTTATTCACGTTTTATTGGTGTTGGCAGTTATTGCTATTTTATACCGATTAATTACAGGTAACAGACCTTAAAAATAAAACTCCGATGTTATAAGAAAACATCGGAGTTTTTTTAAAATTTTATTTTTTTTCCTACGTTTAAACCTGCATTTTTGGCAAAAACACCACACATGTGGAACAACAATCGAGCACCTACGTTTCCGTCCCAATCATCATCACCTGGAGCAACTTCTACTAAATCCATACCGATAATGTTTTTACCTGAAGCACCTAACTTATCTAATAAATAAGTAGCTTGTTCAAAAGTTAATCCACCTGGAACTGGAGTTCCTGTATTTGGACAATACCAACGTTCTAACGCATCAATATCAAAACTTACACACACATCTTGAGGTAGATTTGATAAGATTTCATCACATTGATCTTTCCAAGTTTTCCCTTCAAAAGAAGCAGCTTTCAAGTCTGCATCGGTATATACTTTTACTTTATCAGTTCCTTTAATTACAGATACTTCTTGTTCAGAAAAATCGCGAATACCTACTTGAACTAACTTCGAAATTTGTGGCAACTGAATGGCATTGTACATAATGGATGCATGCGAATGTGTAAAGCCTTCGTAAGCAATACGTAAATCCATGTGCGCATCGAAATGTAAAATTCCAAAGTTGTTGTATTTAGTAGCTAACGCTTGGTAATATCCTAGAGGTGTAGAATGATCTCCTCCTAAAAGAATAACTTTTTTACCTTGATCCATCCAAGACAATACTTTGTCTTTAACCTCTTGGTTTAATTGTGCTGTAGCTTTATTGATTTTATCTAAATCGCCTTGTAATGTTGGAAAAGTTTCTACATCTTCACCATTTTCTAAAGCTTCGATAATAGGTTGCGCCATTCCTTTGTATTTTGCACTGTTTTCAGCCCAAGATTCTGGAGCTTCGTCCATGAAAATACCTAATTTCCATAATTCAGGAAATTGTTGGTGCAATAAATCAATCTGAAAAGAAGCATCCATTATAGCATCAGGCCCTTCAGAAGCTCCTGCACCATAACTTACTGTAACTTCCCAAGGCACAGGAACTACAATAATTTCACTTTCTTCAGCTGTAAAAGGTAAACCATAGATACTGGCATCGGCCAAACCTGGTTGTGATGGGTCGAATGAATCAATTTTTTGTTGTTTTGTAAGCATTTTTTAACTTGATGATTTAAGACACAAATATAAAAAAAGCCAAGCTAAAAGCTGGCTAATTTGTTAAGTTGTTTGAATACCTTTCTTTAAAATTTGTCCGAATTCGTACATTTCCTCAAAAGTG
>JAHAYQ010000090.1 GCA_018384465.1 Myroides sp.
TACACTAAATACTTTTTTGAGGTATTATACAATTATCCGTTTTTGTTTGTTGTTATAGCGGTGTATTTTACCGTATTATTAATAGCGAGTTATCGCTTTTATTTTAAAAATTTATCGTTAGACAGTGCCGTTGTAGTTAAAAAAGAAACCTATAAATATTACGATTTAGACTTTTTAAACCGTTTCGGAAAATTGGCTCCGTTTTTAAAATTAGATATTAAATTATTAACCAGAAATAAACGTACCCGTACCGTTTTGTACATGAGTGTTGTGTTTTTATTATATGGATTATTGTTTTTTACGTTGGACATGTATAAAGACAGTACCTTTTTTACCATAATTGCAGCCATTATGATAACCGGCGGATTCATGATGCTCTTTGGGCAATACGTACCAAGTTGGGACAGTAGTTATTATCCGTTAATGATGACGCAAAACATTCCGTACCGTACCTACTTAGAATCAAAGTGGTTATTAATGGTATTAGGAACCTTACTATCAATGATTTTGGCAAGTTTTTATTTATTTTTTGGATTACAAACCTATCTTATAATTTTAGCAGTAGGATGTTATAATATTGGCTGGAACAGTTATTTATCACTCATTACAGGAGCTTTTGTTCGATCAAAAATTGATTTATCAAGTAATAAAAATGCTTTTGGCGATTCAAAAGCGTTTAACGTACAAACCTTATTATTAAGTATTCCTACCCTTTTGTTACCTATGATTTTATACATTGTGCTAAATGCTATTTTTAGTTTTACGGTTACTATTATTGCCTTC
This sequence comes from Myroides sp., assembly GCA_018384465.1. GTDB lineage: Bacteria > Bacteroidota > Bacteroidia > Flavobacteriales > Flavobacteriaceae > Flavobacterium. The sequence continues at coordinate 784 of JAHAYQ010000090.1, forward strand.
GTTATCATTAGTTTGATCGGTGTTTTATTAAAACCAATTATGTTTAATTTGATAGAAAAACTATACAAAAATCAGAAATACACAACATTAAAAGCTTATAAATAATTATGATACAAGTAGATAATTTAAAAAAGATATACGACGGAAACATCGTTTTAGATTTACCTGGTTTACAAATACCTATGGGCGAAAGTTTTGGTTTGGTAGGAAATAACGGAGCCGGAAAAACCACTTTTTTCAGTTTGTTGTTAGACCTAATCGAACCATCGCACGGACATATTTCTAACAATTCAGTAGTTGTAAACAAAAGTGAAGATTGGAAAAGTTTTACAACCGCATTTTTAGACGAAACTTTTTTAATAGGTTATTTAACCTGCGAAGAATATTTTTACTTTTTGGGCGAACTACGCAACCAAAACAAACAACAAGTAGACGAGTTTTTAGCCATTTATGCTGATTTTTTTAACAACGAGATTTTAGGAAAAAACAAATACATCCGCGATCTTTCAAAAGGAAATCAAAAGAAAGTAGGGATTATAGGCACCTTAATAGGCAACCCAAAAGTAGTAGTGTTAGACGAACCTTTTGCTAATTTAGATCCCACAACACAAATCCGGTTAAAAAAGATTTTAAGAGCTATTGCCGATACAAAACAAACCACTTTATTGGTATCAAGTCACGATTTAAATCACACATTTGAAATATCCGATCGCATTGTTTGTTTTGAAAAAGGTAAAATTATTAAAGACATCAATACCAAAGAATATTCTTTTGAAGAATTAACTGCATTTTTTGATGTGGAAGTATAAAATAAAAATTCCTATAAGTATTTAATGTTCTTGTAGGAATTTTCTTTTAAGGATCAAATATCTATCTATTATCTCCATCAAGTAAGCGCCCTAAGCCACCCAGCAAACTGCCTTCTCCTTGTGATTTACCTCCGGTACTTGGTGCATGTGCAATAATTCGATCAGCTAATCTACTAAACGGCAACGACTGTACGTAAACTGTTCCTGGTCCGCGTAGTGTTGCAAAAAATAAACCCTCACCGCCAAAAATACTGTTTTTTATACCGCCCACAAATTGTATATCGTAATCTACACCGCTTGTAAAACCAACAATACAACCGGTATCAACCTTTAAAACTTCGCCAGGTTGCAATTCTTTTTTATGTAAAGTTCCGCCGGCATGTATAAAAGCCATACCATCGCCCTCTAATTTCTGCATAATAAAACCTTCGCCGCCAAAAAGCCCGGTTCCAATTTTTCTATTAAATTCAATTCCTACCGAAACACCTTTTGCGGCGCACAAAAATGCATCTTTCTGACAAATAAACTTACCGTTCATATAACGCAAGTCAATAGGAATAATTTTCCCAGGATACGGTGAAGCAAACGAAACTTTCTTTTTTCCGTATTGTATGTTGGTAAACATCGTCATAAACAAACCTTCGCCTGTAATCCAACGTTTTCCCGCATTCATTACTTTACCCAATAAACCGCCCTGTTGTTGGCTGCCATCACCAAAAATGGTTTCCATTTGTATGCCGTCGTCCATCATCATAAAACTACCTGCTTCGGCTACAACTGTTTCTTGTGGATCTAATTCAATTTCTACGAATTGCATTTCCTCACCAAAAATCTCATAATCTATTTCGTGTGCATTCATCCTTATCGTTTTTTAAAATTAGTATGCTCTTACAATTGAATGTTACAACAATCGTTTAAATTTTAATTATTAGTATCTTTGCAAAAATGCAGATTATGAGCGATGTTAAAATAACAATTATAGATAGAAACGGTGTAGAACATACCGTTGATGCACCTACCGACATGAATATGAATATTATGGAATTGGTTCGTGCCTATGAATTAGCAGAAGAAGGTACAATTGGTATTTGTGGCGGTATGGCTATGTGTGCTTCGTGCCAATGTTA
>JAHAYQ010000125.1 GCA_018384465.1 Myroides sp.
CTGAAGGTATTGTTTCAGTTACAGGAGCAGAAGTTTGCTCTGTACTTGCGGCTTTTTTCTCTGTATTTCCGTTACATGCTGTTAAAGCCAGTATTGAAGAGGCGATTAAGCCTAAAAATAAATGTTTCATTGTCATGATTTTTGTTAATTGTTAAAACTGTTTTATATAATTTGTAAATGTTGCTTTATTTTCAAAATAGGAAACCTCTCCATTATTACCCGTAATAGCTATCAGCGCAGCTGCTTTATCTACATGCTTTTTTGAAAAAGGGTCAATTGCGACACGAACCGATTCATCCTTAGGTATACGTTCTTTACACATTTGGCAACAACCATAATATGTCTTTCCTTCAAACTCTACTTCGAATTGCTTCTTACCCATGTATTCATTATTTACCATGCAAACCAAATCATTAGGCACGATATCCCCTTTGTTAAAAACATTTGGATTGCTATCCGTTACGTTTTGCTCTTTCTTTTTCGAGGTTTCATTGGAGTTTCCGCTACAAGAAGTTAGTGTAGCTAAAATCATCAAAGCGTATAAAATAATCTTCATATTGTGATTAATTATTTGATAGTTTCAATAATATTTCCACATGTCAGCATCTTATTGCCGTAATATGGGTTTTTAACCGCTTCTTCCTTGCTTAACCAATTTGCTCCTTTACCACTATTATACATTGGGCAATGCTGATAGTAAACAGGTGTTTCTTGCTTTGATACTTTGGTTAACTCATACATATATTTAGACAGCAATGCAAAGGCTTCCCTTTGTTTTGAAATATCTTTGGTTGCGGCAATATTTCCAGCATTGTCCGTTAAATCTTTCAATGCCTTCATCCAAACGGCATGTTCTTCGTTTGAAAGTTTTGTCATTTCTACCGCTTTAATTGCTTTTACCAGTTCAGCGGCCTTTGCAAATGAATTACCTGCATCGGTTTTCACCAACGCATCTTTTACCAAGTAATAATTATCGAAAACAGCTTTTAACTGTTGTCCCTCTTGAGCGGCAGTAACTTTTGTTTGGTTCATATCGTTATGGCCTTTATGCTCATTATGCATCAGCATATCCGCATCTTTAGCTTTTACAACTGGCTTAGCCACTCGATCATATTGGCAACATTCAGGCAATTTGGTATATACATCATCAGGAGCTAAGAAGTTGTCACTGTCGTACCCTGCTAAAGCAATACGTTTAAGTATTTCATCTTGATTCGTTTTATTAGCATCATAAGTAAACGTAGCCATTTTAGTATCTTCATTCCATTCTACGTTGGCTACTTTGTTCACGTTACCAGCTTTTTCGATATTGGCTTTACACATATCGCAATTGCCATATATTTTTACGGTTTCTGTTTTCGCATTTTTGATTTGTGCAAAACTGTTCATGGATGATAGTAATACGACGATTACCATCACTATTTTTGATAATGATTTCATTTTGAAAATTTTAGATAATTAAGATATAAGATGAGTGTCGAAAACTGTATTTAGTTCTCGACAAGACCTACCTGTGGCTATCAAGCCATAGTTTTAACCTATTTTAGGCGGTTGCCAAATGGAATAAACCCCTGAAGAATAATAGGGTTGTTTATAGAATGAGTATGATTTTTCGTTCTCAAAAAAGAAAGTGTTATGAGAATATTTAAGATTCTGAATCCAGTGTGTTGGAGAAGAATTGTGACAGGATTTTGCATCACAAGCTCCTAAACAACCGGAATCGCCCTCGCTATCTTTGCAACAGTTCTTTTTGCAAGCCTGTTTACTTTGATGATCAGAAGAATGATCGCAACAAGATTTATCTTTTTTAACGATTTCGGTTTTATGGGATGAGCATGCCAAAGCCTCTCCTGGAATTAGAAAAAATCCCAGCAAGCACATACTTAAGAATATCTTTAGTAAGTTAGACATATACCTTGCTTATAATAAACTTCATCGCTATGCAAATTTATACTATTTTTTTATAAGAATCCTTATTTTTTATAAATATGTGCGTAAGGAACAATAATTATATTATCAAACCCTATAATACTAGGTATTGATTTCTTTATTTTAGAAATTGTCTGTTTCATCTGCTGTTCAGTTTCACCATCGGATGTAACGATTAGCACTTATCCTTACTAGTTGTATCAACTTTCCAATAAATGTTGAATTTAGTTTTATTTCTGCACCAAATGCTGCAAGTCAGGATCGTTTTTGATACGTTCTAATTCCTTTTCCACAACCTCAACGATATCCTGTTTTATCTGTTTATAATTGTTTTCTATTTCTTGCTTCATATTGTCTACCCCATTTTCATCAATAAAGGATAATATCTGCGGTATCTTCTTATAGGCTTTAGTCTCGGCTAAAACCTTATCATTATCCACTACAATTTCAGCATGAAAGATTTTCTGTTCGATACGCTCCTCAAAGTTATCCGAAACTGCTCCTACGAACATACCTTGTGTCAACGTTGAAATCTTAGAAGCTGGAATCAAGCTGTCTAATTGTGTGGAAATAGAAGTTGATGTATCATTTCTATTGATCGATATGCTCTGACGTTTTTGCAAAACTTTACCAAAACGTTCTGAAAGACTTTTTGCTGTTTCACCAACTACCTGACCACTAAAAATATTACCTACCGTATTTTGAATTACCTTGCTTTCTTTATCGCCATAATCTCGGATCAGCTGCGAATAATCTTGAAATCCTAAACAAACGGCTACTTTATTACTTCGGGCAGTTGCTATCAAATTGTCTAATCCTCTGAAATAAATCGTAGGTAATTCGTCTATAATGACCGAACTTTTGAGTTGCCCTTTCTTGTTGATCAGCTTCACAATTCTGGAATTGTATAGTCCCAAAGCTGCGGAATAGATGTTTTGGCGGTCGGGGTTATTACCGACACAAAGAATTTTGGGTGCTGCCGGATTGTTGATGTCCAATGTAAAATCATCTCCTGTCATTACCCAATAAAGCTGTGGCGAAATCATTCGTGATAAAGGAATTTTAGCTGAAGCAATTTGTCCTTGTAATTGATCTTGTGCACCTCCTTGCCACGCATCCATAAAAGGTGATAAATAGTTTTCCAAATCGGGATAAGAAGTCATAATGGTAAATACATCTGAATACTTTTTGTTCAGCAATTCTATAGCGTGTGGAAAGGTACAATACTTACCATTCTCGTAAATTTTCAAAAACCAGATGATAGCCGCCAAAAGAATAATTGGAGATTCGACAAAGAAATCACCTTGTTTTTGTATCCAGCTTCTGTTTAGGTTCAGCATGATGGTATAGGCTGCTTCGTAAGCATCGGATATGTCGGTCATAAAATCAGGGTTGAGCGGATTGCAACGGTGGCTCTTGCGTGGATCGTCAAAATTGATGACGTAGAACTTTGGTTTTATTTCGTACTTATCCTGATGTTTCAATAAATGATTATAAGCAATCGTAGAAAGATCGTCAAACTTGAAATCGTAGATGTACATACTAAATCCCTTTTCTATATGCTGCTTGATATAGTTGTTTACGACGGCATACGATTTACCCGAACCCGGAGTTCCCAAAACAATCGTTGCTCTGAAAGGGTTTACAATATTGATCCAGCCCTTGTGTTCCTTTTTATTGTACCAGAATTTGGTGGGCAGGTTTACCGAATATTCATTTTCCATCAGTTTGGTTTCCTGCATAAAACTTTCATTCTCCATATTGAAAACATCATCCATGAGATTGTTTTTCAACAATCTGCTTATCCAAACCCCAGCCATCAGCAAAGCAATATAACCTAGTCCGATAGTCAGTATATAAAAGGATGTGCCAATGATCGGTGACAACTTTAACAGTGGCGTATTCATAAAGAACAGCACAAAACCAATGCCCAAAGCCACATAAATCTTTGACCAGGTTATCTTCTCGTTCTTGACACCTTTGGTCCCTAAACAGCTTAAAGCCAGTAACACGATTGCAAATACTTTGGTATATAAAGTATGTGTAAACAAACCAGCTGTTCGGTCAAAATTGCCTAATATTTTATTGATTACTTTTAGTGTCCAGCCACGTTCCAGAAAGAAACCATAGCAAAACCAATAAAGATGCATCAGTACTAATAGAATACTGACTGCTCTCATAAATGCCATTATTTTGGCTAAACCTCTTAAATCGTCTTCTCCTTGCATTATTTTAAATTTTAATGTTCGGGCGTGAATTTAAAGATGCTAAAGAGTGATTATGATAATGTGGCAGCCGATGGCGGTGAGTGGCTGACTTTGGCTTTTCAGTTACTTTTGCCCCCTTTTGTATTTCCGTTTTTTCTTCATCCTATTAGCGAAATCCAATTCCTCGTAATCTTCGCCCTGCGCTTCGGGCAATAATCCACCCAACGCCTCAATCAAACCATCTTCGTGTTTATCGGTATTTAAGAAGTCAAATAATTGATGAGGTTTTTCCGAAGATAAATTATCTTCATCGTTGGAATGTGATACTTTTTGTTGAGGTTGACTAGGCTCTTTAATCTCCGGTTTGATATTATTGTTCCAAAAATCATTAAAAGTATTCGCAGAAAGCTCCTTCCCCAAACGCGAACCATTCCAAACCGTTTTAGAATTGTGGTCAATAAAAGTCATTCCGTAAATACGACCAGTATCATTTCTACGCACCACAACATTAATGCCTTGTTCGCCTAATTGTTTTTTAAAGGTTTGTTCATCACTTGTAGATTGCAGGGCCATAGTAACAGCTGATTTTACAGTCTGTTTAGTTGGAAAGTTTTTTAAGTTTTCTTTCGATTTTTCAAAATGTAATTCCAATGCCGAAATTCCTGCATCTTTTCCGAATAAGGAAGCTTTAAAAGGATGACTTACTTTTTCCCCTTTATCGTTCAATGCGAAATACAATAATCCTTGTTGGAATTTACCTTGTAGTTCGCCTTCCACTTTATCTGTCGTAATATGGAACAAGGATAACAAAGCATTGTATTCACCTAAAGTTTGGAACTGATAATACTTAGGCAAATGCCGAATAACCGAAGCAATCTGACTTTTTATATCGCCAGTTTGATAATCCACAGGACGAAAGATTTTGTCGTTCTGTTGTCGCTCCTTATCTGTTGCTGGGATTAAATCGTGTTTTCTTTCGAGTTCACGACACACATTCATAGACCGTCTTTTTTCAAATTTATCTGAAATCTTTTTACCCTCTTCATCCACGCAAACCGATACGATATGAATATGACTGCGATCAATATCGGTATGCTTAAAGACTACAAATGGTTGTTCACCGTACCCCATTTCACGCATATATTCTTCCGCCATTTCCCTAAACTTATCATCATCTACATTATCCTTGGGATCAGGATTGAGCGAAATATGCAACGTATGTTTCTCGGTATTGCGGTTGGCGATGAGATAAGGAGCAAAAGATTGGGCTAATTGTGCTACGGAATAATGTCCGTTAGCAGTTTCAATCATCTTATTGGCGAACAAAATTTGTCCATTTTCGTTCTCCACTTTCAAATTGTTATATGCCAATGCTCCGTATAGATTTTCGCTTCTTCCGATTTTTGCAATCATTTCTGCTGTTATTTTTTCAGATATTTCACATCAAATTCTTCCGTTATCCGGACAATTTCTTTAAACAAGGCGGTCATTTCAGCCGTATGTTTTTCCAATTTATAAAGATATGCTGCTGCCTTTTTCTCCGAAAAGTTCTTATACAATAGCTTCACAACCTGATTATAATTCACGCCAATAGATCGAAATTGACTGTGAAACGAAGTCAATCGCATATAAAAATCAATTGTTCCTTTGTCTATTTTAATCGATTTCATCGTCTTATCGAAGATACAAGACGTTATAAAATGTGCCTTAACCTGCATACCCGACTTTTCAAATAAGTCAAGAAAACGGGCATGCTCTTCCTCATTAAAGGAAATCGTGTACCGGATTTTAGCGGGGTCGTTTTTAAGAGGACGGCCTCCCTTTTTTAACTGCTTTCTGCTGTTTTCATTCATCACTAATCCATTTATAATTTACACAAAACCCTGACTTCGGAAGGTGTTTTTCAGCTCCCAGCAGGGCAAGTTGTTTTGAGCATCGGAAATCTTTTCGAGATGCTCAAAACACAACTTGCCGTGTTCTGGTGAACACAAAAATCCGCCCTTCGGGACGGATTAAATGTAGCAGGGAAAAACGGTTTGATGCCGTTCTGCTTTTGTCCATTTCCTCAAGATGCCTTTGCATAAATCTGTTAATAAAATTCTATATACAAAGTAAGATACTACTTATGAGAGCATCACAATCAGACACATAGCCAAACACTGCCTTTGGGTGCCAAAGACTACCACACATCAATAACGAGCCGATTCAATCGCTTTATTTGCCGTATAGTTTTAGTGCAGGTAATAAAAATTGTAATGAGGATAAAAAATAAATTGGGTTTTAGTACAGAAATTTTGGAATAAAAGCATAGGGTTTTAAAAACATAAAAGCGGTAAAGCAATTTACAAGTTGTAAGGTTTTCCAGTTGCTAAAAATGATTACCCACCAAGCAGTAATAAAAGAAAATAACAATCAAGAAAATTTCCAAAAAGGGAATACAGGCATATAGGAAATAGGTACTATTTAAATAAACCAATATTCAAACCTGCCAAATAAATAAAATATGTAACAATAAATCTTTAAATAATGGAAACAAAAAAGAAAACTTTAAAAATCAGTTTTTCAACGCCTAAAGGGGGTGTTGGAAAATCTACTATGACCGCATTACTTTCAAGTGTATTGCATTATCGTTTAGGTTTTAATGTCCTTGTAATGGATTGTGATTTCCCACAACACAGCTTAGCCAATATGAGGGAAAGGGATTTGAAAACTATTATGCAGAATGATTACCATAAAAGAGCTGCAATGAAGTTGTATCAAAGTATCAATAAAAAAGCATATCCGATTATCAGTTGTAAACCGGAGGATGCCTTGTCAAAGGCTTTAGAATACGTAAATCAATCTGCAATAGAGCCTGATATAACTTTTTTTGACCTTCCCGGAACAGCTAATACAAAAGGTGTGCTCAGTACCTTAAGAACAATGGATTTTATTTTTTCTCCAATTAGTGCTGACCGTCTAGTTATGGAAAGTACACTGAGCTTTACTAAAGCATTCCTTGGCTTGCCTGAAACGGAGGAGAGTAACGAAGATCAGAAAATGTGGATGTTTTGGAATCAGGTAGATGGTCGAGAGAAAACAGGAATATACGAGGCTTATCAAAGCGTTATTAACGAACTAGATTTATCTGTGATGAATTCTCGGATAATGGATAGTAAACGTTTCAGAAAAGAGACGGACGATACACCGAACAGTGTATTTCGGTCAAGTCTGTTACCTGCCGAACCTCAACTAATGAAAGTAACGAGACTGGATTTATTTATTGAAGAATTTTTAAAAATTGTTAATCTCTAAAATAGTTAAGTATGTCAACAGATAAGAGAAGAAAAGATTTCGATAAGCCCGATGTTGATGAAGAATTAATCATGAATATCATGAGTGGTAATCAATCTGTTACTATACCCGAAGTTATTCAACAACAGGAAATACAGAAGGAAACAAAACCAAAAGAAAAAGCCCGCAATAGTTCCTTAAAGAAAGTGGATTATGAGGAGACATTTCTGGTCAATCGTTTTCCTTCAGGTCGAAACGGAAAGGTCGTTTACATTCGTCCGGAATATCACGAAAGGTTGTTACGTATAGTACAATTAACAAGAGAAGAAAAGACTACACTCTATTCTTATATCGACAACATTCTTGAGCACCATTTTAGGGAGTTTGGAGACGATGTTACAAATTATTTCAACGAACGTTTTAAACCAATTTTATAATGAAAAAAGCAAAGAAAAAACCGAAAAAAGTTTTACGGACAACCGAATACAAAACGACATTTCTTACGCCAACAGATTTTTTGGCTCGGAACGGAAAAACAGTGTATATCAACAAAGAATTTCATCACAAACTTACCCAACTTGTATTTATGGTCGGTGGTGGTAAGCTGACACTTTCAGATTACTTACACAATCTGCTCCAACAGCATTTTGATGATTTCGGGGCTGAAATGAGAGAAGTTTATAACAATTTGGACAGACCAATTCTTTGATCATGGAAATTGTAATAGTAATATGCCTGCTGATAGTTATTGTCCTGCTTTTGCAGGATAAGATTATCATTAAGAAAAGGTCAAAACAAAAACCTCCGCAGAAGAAAGTCAATCCAGATCTGCCCGATATTATGGGGCAGCCCAAGCCCGTAGAACGCCATTTAGTGCCAAATAGAGCCAATGAAAGCCATATAGTGGAACCAGAGGTAAATACCAATAATTTAGACATTGAATACGACGAAAATGAAAACAGGAGTATTCAAATTCCGCAGGAAGAGCTGGATGAAGTTTTTAGCAATCAACCTGATTTTGAAGAAGAGGAAGAAGAATGGAACAGGTACGGAATATCCGGTGGCGATAATGGTTTTGCCCAAGGGGTTACCTTTGAAGAACTAAGCTCCGTGGGGATGTTGCTTCAGCAAGAAAAACTGGAGTCATCTCAAAAGGAAACAGCGATAGCAATTGTTCAGAAAATACAGGGAACCGAATTATTTAGTCTGCTGGAAAATTCTATAGGGAGTGCATCCAGTAAAATTGCCAAGCTATTGGATAGCTCACTCTCATCTGAAACAGAAACCAGTTCTTCCACTTTGCGGAACAATGATTTAGATGATTTTGATATTGGGGAGTTTGTATAGACTTCCCTTTGTCTTTTATAAAAATAAGGAAATATGGAAAATGAAATTAATCAGGAAGCATACGATATGCGTGTAAATAAAGGAATATTGCCCACAGTTGATATTGCCGGACATACGTTCTATGTAGATATTCGGATGGACATGCTCCGTCCCAAAGATGACTTTCTATCTAAAGGGATCGTGTTCGATGAAATAGACCACTATTTTTCGGATGAAAGGGATACCTACCTCATACCGTATGATCCGAAGAAACATGAGTTCAGGGAGTTGGACTATGATAACCTTCTCAGTATTCCCAAAGACCTGATAGCGGTGGAATTTCCTTTCCAAAGGGTACTTGACCCCATCGGTTGGAATCGGCATGGTGGTTGGGATATCAAGGACGATTTAAAACTTATCGGGCTTAAATCACATTTTCAAGCTAAGACCATTCCCTGGGAAGAAACCTTTATCCGTGATATTATTAAGGATAATCTGGAAAAAGTGAAACAAAAATCAGAGAAGGAAAAACAGCCCAATAAGTCAGTTGTCCCACCTAAAGAACCGCAGCGTAAAAAAGGCAGAAAAATGTAAAACATATTATCAATGAAAATGTAAACGTCGAAAAAACACCATGTCTCGGCGTTTTTTTATACCCGATTGCTTATCACACCGCCACCCACAGCCAAACAATTCCTCTCACTGCCACTTTGTTAGAACGCTTTGATTTCTGAAACACCTTTGTCACGAAGCTCGCAAGAAGCGGGAAGACAATAACAATTTAATGTGTTTCAATTATGAAAAAACAAAGAAAAAAAGTTTTGATGGCAGTCGTTGCAATGCTATCAGGAATGGGTGCATTCGCACAAGGAAACGGTACAGCAGGTATTACCGAAGCTACCCAAATGGTCACCTCTTATTTCGATCCTGCAACTCAATTAATTTATGCCATCGGTGCCGTTGTTGGGCTAATTGGAGGTGTTAAGGTGTACAACAAATTTAGTTCGGGCGACCCAGACACAAGTAAAACGGCAGCAAGCTGGTTTGGTGCCTGTATCTTCCTGATCGTAGCGGCTACCATCCTCCGTTCATTCTTCCTGTAATCCTTTGTCCTATGAGTATTTATAACATCAATAAAGGGATTGGAAGAACAGTAGAGTTTAAAGGACTGAAAGCCCAATATCTGTTCATTTTCTCAGGTGGATTGCTTGGTACACTCATCTTCGTGATGATATTGTATATGGCTGGTGTCAATTCCTACATCTGCTTGTTTCTGGGAGCAAGTGGTGCATCACTGATCATCTGGCAAACCTTTTCATTGAACAGGAAATACGGCGAACACGGATTAATGAAAGTGGGCGCAAGAAAAAGGCATCCTCGCTACATCATCTGTCGCAAGCCGGTACACCGCTATTTAAAATTCACTCCTAAATCAAATGCCGTATGAGAAATGTATCAAAAACGACCACATTGGAAAATAAATTTCCTTTACTGGCTGTAGAAAACAATTGCATTCTTTCCAAAGATGCAGACATTACTGCCTGTTTTGAAGTGCGTTTACCTGAACTGTTCACGGTAGCTTCTGCGGAATATGAAGCGATTCATTCCGCTTGGCATAAAGCAATCAAAACCTTGCCAGATTTTACGGTTATCCACAAACAGGATTGGTACATCAAAGAGAACTACGCACCTGATTTGGCAAAGGAAGATCAAAGTTTTTTGGCTAAATCCTATCAACGCCATTTCAACGAGCGACCGTTTCTAAATCATTATTGCTATCTGTTCCTGACCAAAACCACCAAAGATCGGATGCGGATGCAAAGTAACTTTTCTTCGCTTTGCAAAGGTACGCTGATACCAAAGGAAATCAGGGATAAGGAAGCCATCCACCATTTTATGGAAACCGTGGCGCAGTTTGAGCGTATTGTGAACGATAGCGGTTTTGTAAGCCTAAAACGTCTGAGCGAAGATGACATTATCGGCACGGATGAAAAACAGGGTTTGTTAGAACAATACCTTACGCTTTCCAGAGAAACTGGTACACCGATGCAGGACATTGCGCTTGGGGCTGAAGAAGTCCGTATCGGAAACAAAAGATTGAGCTTGCACACCTTGTCCGATACAGATGACTTGCCTACAGCGGTTTCAGCAGATACTCGTTTTGAGAAACTATCGACCGATCGAAGTGACTGCCGTTTATCGTTTGCTGCACCTGTGGGATTGCTGTTAAGCTGTAATCATATTTACAACCAATATTTATTTTTGGATAACAGCGAAGCTAATCTGCAAAAGTTTGAGAAGTCTGCACGGAATATGCACTCACTGGCTCGGTACAGTCGTGCCAATCAAATCAACAAAGAATGGATCGAAAAGTATCTGAACGAAGCACATTCGTTTGGACTTTCTTCTATTCGGGCGCATTTCAACATTATGGCTTGGTCGGAAGATCCAGCAGAGCTTAAACAATTAAAAAATGATTGTGGTAGTGCATTAGCATTAATGGAATGCAAACCCCGTCATAATACCACCGACGTAGCTACGCTATACTGGGCAGGAATGCCGGGCAATGCTGCTGATTTTCCAAGTGAGGAAAGTTTTTACACGTTCATTGAGCCTGCTTTGTGTTTGTTTACCGAAGAAACCAATTACCATAATTCGCCCTCGCCATTTGGTATCAAGATGGCGGATCGTTTAACTGGAAAGCCTATCCATTTGGACATTTCGGATTTACCAATGAAACGTGGGATTATCACCAATCGGAACAAATTTATATTGGGTCCTTCAGGTTCAGGAAAATCGTTCTTCACTAACCACATGGTACGTCAATATTATGAGCAAGGTGCACACGTGTTACTTGTGGATACAGGAAATTCTTATCAAGGATTGTGCGAGTTGATTAAAGGAAAAACCAAAGGCGAAGACGGCGTGTATTTCACCTACACCGAAGATAATCCGATTGCTTTTAATCCTTTCTACACCGATGATGGTGTATTCGATATTGAGAAAAGGGAAAGTGTCAAAACGCTCATCTTGACTTTATGGAAGCGTGATGATGAACCACCAACTCGTTCGGAAGAAGTAGCATTGTCCAATGCTGTAAGTGGTTACATCGACCGTATTAAACAGCACAGCGAATTTCCTTCTTTCAATGGGTTTTATGAATATGTAAAAGGAGATTACCGCAAAGTATTGGAAGAAAAACAAGTTCGTGAGAAAGACTTTGACATTGCCAATTTCCTTAACGTACTCGAACCTTATTACAAAGGAGGCGAATATGATTACTTATTGAACTCCAATAAGCAACTCGACCTGCTTTCCAAACGCTTTATTGTTTTCGAAATTGATGCGATAAAGGATCACAAAATTTTATTTCCCATTGTGACCATCATCATTATGGAGGTTTTTATCAACAAGATGCGCAGGCTCAAAGGTATCCGAAAACTCATCCTGATCGAAGAAGCTTGGAAAGCTATTGCCAAAGAAGGTATGGCGGAATACATAAAATATTTGTTTAAAACCGTTAGGAAGTTCTTTGGTGAAGCCATTGTGGTAACTCAAGAAGTGGATGACATCATCCAATCGCCCATCGTCAAAGAAAGTATCATCAACAATTCCGACTGTAAAATCCTGCTCGATCAGCGCAAGTACATGAACAAGTTTGATGAGATACAAGCCATGCTGGGGCTAACCGACAAAGAAAAAGCACAAGTCCTTTCCATCAATATGAACAACGATCCTTCTCGACTTTACAAAGAAGTATGGATTGGGTTGGGCGGTACACACTCTGCGGTATATGCCACAGAAGTTAGTCTGGAGGAATATTTTGCCTACACCACCGAAGAAACCGAAAAAATGGAAGTGATGCAGCTAGCCTCTGAACTGGGCGGTAACGTAGAACTCGCCATTAAACGTATCGCCATGCAAAGGCGAGAGAAATCAAATCAATAACAGTTTAAAAATTATCAAAAATGAAAAAAATCATGTATTTGGTGTGTACGGCACTTATGCTTGCCGTAGCACCATCAGCGAAAGCGCAATTTGTAGTTACCGATCCAGTAAATTTGGCATCGGGTATCCTGAACAGCGCCAATGAAATCATACAGACTTCATCCACGGTATCCAATGTCGTTAAAAACTTCAAAGAGGTGGAAAAGATGTACAACCAGGGTAAAGAATATTACGACAAACTACAGGCGGTAAACAATCTGGTGAAAGACGCCCGTAAGGTGCAGCAGACCGTATTACTTGTCGGTGATGTGTCCGAAATGTACGTTCAGAATTTCGGTAAGATGATGAATGACCCAAACTTTTCTGCACAGGAATTGGCTGCGATTGCTAACGGTTATTCGGCATTGCTGAATGAAAGTACGGAGTTACTGAAAGAACTCAAACAGATCGTAAGCTCATCTAGCCTATCGCTAAATGATAAAGAGCGTATGGATATTATTGATAAAGTGTATAACGAAGTAAAAGAATACCACAGTCTGGTACGCTACTACACCAATAAGAATATCTCCGTCAGCATTCTAAGAGCAAAGAAACAGAACAATACCCAAAGGGTACTTGAGCTGTACGGCACTTCCAATCAAAAATACTGGTAGTTATGGAATTTCAAAATCTTCACGAAGTACTACGTTCCCTGTATGACGAGATGATGCCACTGTCCGCCGATATGGCGGCAGTGGCTAAAGGAGTCGCAGGATTGGGTGCTTTGTTCTATGTCGCCATCAAAGTATGGCAGGCACTCAGTCGAGCAGAACCAATCGACATGTACCCGTTACTTCGCCCGTTTGCTTTGGGACTTTGCATCATGTTTTTTCCAACCATGGTTTTGGGAACCATCAATGCGGTATTAAGCCCTGTGGTACAAGGTACGCACGCTATTCTCGAAAATCAGGTGCTTGATCTAAATGATTTGCAGGTAAAAAAAGACTTATTGGAACGAGAAGCGATGTTGCGAGATCCCGAAACTGCTTATTTGGTGAGTGATGAAGTGTTTGATAAAAAACTCGAAGAATTGGGTTGGTCGCCTTCCGATTTGGTTACGATGTCGGGCATGTACCTAGAACGTGGTATGTACAGTATGGAAAAAAGTGTCAAGGATTGGTTTCGCAATTTGTTAGAAATATTGTTTCAAGCGGCTGCATTAGTCGTTGACACCATACGAACGTTTTTTTTGATTGTACTATCCATACTCGGTCCCATCGCTTTTGCAATATCGGTATGGGATGGTTTTCAATCGACACTCACGCAATGGCTCACCCGATACATCAGTGTTTATTTATGGTTGCCAGTCGCTGATCTGTTCAGCGCGATGCTTGCCAAGATACAATCCCTCATCATCGAAAAAGATATTGAGATGCTTGCCGATCCGACTTTCATTCCCGACACCTCAAATACGGTTTACGTCATTTTTATGATTATCGGCATCGTGGGATACTTTACCATTCCGACGGTAACAGGTTGGGTTATCCAAGCCGGAGGTGCAGGAAACTTTACCCGCAACGTAAATCAAGCGGCTATGAAAGCAGGAAATGTCGCAAGTGCGGGCGCAGGTTCAGCTGCTGGCAACATTGGAGGTCAGCTTCTAAAAAAATAAGGTATAACAACTAATCATTCAAGAAAATGGAATTTAAAACATTAAGAAATATTGAAAACAGTTTTCGCCAAATCAGGCTGTACGCCCTTGTATTTGCCGTACTCTGCATAAGTGTTGTAGGATTTTCCGTGTGGAAATCCTACCGCTTTGCGGAGCAACAGCGAGAAAAAGTATATGTCTTGGACAATGGAAAATCATTGATGTTGGCTTTAGCACAAGATGCAAGTATCAACCGACCTGTGGAAGCAAGGGAACACGTCAAGCGCTTTCACGAACTCTTTTTCACTTTAGCACCCGATAAAAATGCCATTGAAAGCAACATGAAACGAGCTTTCAACCTTGCGGACAAATCGGCATTTGACTATTACAAAGACCTTTCGGAAAAAGGGTATTACAGCCGTATCATATCCGGAAACGTACAGCAACGCATCGAAGTGGATAGTGTGGTTTGCAATTTTGATACCTATCCGTATTCGGTACGTGCCTACGCCAAACAATTCATTATCCGTTCGAGCAATGTAACCAGACGAAACCTGATTACTTCCTGCTATCTAGTCAACTCCGTCCGTTCCGACAACAATCCACAGGGGTTCAATATCGAAAAATTTGCGGTGCTTGAAAACAAGGATATCGAAGTGATTGAACGCTAAAATTTCGGGTATGAAAAAATTAAGAGCAAATATGGACAGGTATTTTGACAAGCTGGACAATCGTTGGCGGAGGTTACCGCTACGCAAACAGTACCAATACACCTTGTATTTCTTCACGGCGTATTTACTGCTTACCGTAGGTGTCGTTTTCAAAGTATGGTACGATACAGCAAAATCCCGTAACGATATGCACATCCAGCATATCGAAAACCCTATTCTCAAGAAGAACGAAAGCCCTGCAAGATTGCAGGACACCTTAACAACAATTTTTAAAAACAAGTTATATGAAAGAAAATGAGAACAAAAAGTCGGTTGTTCGGGTAACCGAGGGGAATCCGAAAGATATCGCCGATGTACTGCAAGACAGTACACAGAACAAAATGGACAAACTTAAAAAACCGCTCATCTTTGGTTTAATGAGTGTGGTTTTCTTGGGTTGTATGTACCTCATATTTAAACCATCCAAAGGTTTGAAGGAAATCGAAAACATTGGTTTGAACGATGCTGTCCCCCAAGCAACGGGTGCAGGAATGCCTGCTGACAAAGGCAAAGCGTACGAATTAGAAATGTTGGAACGTAAAGATCAGGAAAAGCGTAATGCTTTAACTACGCTTTCGGATTATTGGAGTACCGAAGACAAGGACGAGTCGATTGACGAATTTTCCGACGAAGACGAAAGCTACGATTATGGCGGTGGTGGCAGAAATTCAGGAAGAGCTGGCAATCCTGCATTAAGTAGTTACCGAAATATGCAAAGTACACTGGGTTCTTTTTATCAAGATGACAACTCGGAAACGATGGAACTCCGTAAACAAGTGGACGAATTAAAAGAGCAATTAGCGGAAAAAGATGTACCACTTGTTCCAACATTAGATGACCAGCTTTCCCTCATGGAGAAATCCTACCAAATGGCAGCGAAGTATTTGCCAACCGGAACAAATTCGACGGAAGTTACCCCTGCTAAAAGTATTGCTCCAGTGACAACGGGTTCAACACAAAAAGAACAATTTGTATCCTTTACCTCATCAAGAAAGAACACCGTTTCAGCTTTGTATCGTGAGCCTACAGACAGTGCTTTTCTAGCCGATTGGAACGAAACCAGAAATCGAGGTTTCTATACCGCTGGTTCAACCCAGCAAATCGTACAACCAAAAAACAGCATCAAAGCCTGCGTACACGATGAACAGACGGTTGTTGGTGAAACAGGCGTTCGTTTGCGTTTACTGGAAGCTGCACAAACACCTAATCGCACCATTCCAAAAGGAACAATCGTAACCGCTAATGCCAAATTTCAAACAGGCCGGTTACAGCTAAAAATTACTTCCATAGAATTGGAAGGCAACATCATTCCAGTGGATATCACCATTTACGATCTGGATGGACAGCAAGGTTTGTACGTACCGTATTCACCAGAAATGAATGCGCTGACCGAAATGGCAGGTAATATGAGCCAGAATACGGGAACAAGCGTAATGCTTACGCAATCGGCAGGACAGCAAGTAGCCGCTGATTTGAGCCGTGGCGTGGTACAGGGGATTTCGGGCTATTTCGCCAAAAAAGTAAAAACACCAAAAGTGACCCTAAAAGCAGGACATCAAGTATTCCTGGTTACTAAAAAATAATGTTCAACATAAAAATTTAAAAACGATGAAACCTGTTCCGTGCAACGGAACACGCTTCATCACAATTAACAATAAAATTAAAAACGATGAAAAATCATTTAAAAACCTTTTGGGCAATCACCCTGATGATTGGCTTTGCCCTACCTTCTTTTGCACAGGACAACATAAGAACTCCACTTGCTTTGGGCAAGATAGAACCTTATCAAATGGAAGTTACCTACGATAAAACTTCGCATCTGATTTTCCCAACTGCCATTCGTTACGTCGATTTAGGAAGTGAATACCTCATCGCTGGAAAAGCAGAAGATGCCGAAAATGTGTTGCGTGTGAAAGCATCGGTTAGGGATTTTGAATCCGAAACCAATTTTTCGGTCATTACCAATGACGGACGTTTTTACAGTTTCAATGTGTATTACAGTGGGTATCCCAATGTGTTGAGCTATGATCTTTTGACCATGCAAAAGGCAGTGGACAAAACCAACGGAAACGATGTGCTTTTTGAAGAGTTAGGCAACAATTCGCCATCACTCGCAGGATTGTTATTAGAAACGATCTATAAAAACAACAAGCGCATTGTAAAACATATCGGGGCGAAAAGTTTCGGTATTCAGTTTATCCTGAAAGGAATCTACATCCACAACGGCAAATATTATTTCCATACGGAAGTAAAAAACCGTACCAACGTGCCTTTTCAGATTGATTTTATCAATTTCAAAGTAGTAGACAAAAAGATAGCTAAACGTACCGTGGTACAGGAACGTCCGATGATACCACTGAGAACTTATAAACCATTGGACGGTATTAATGGTAAATCGGCCGAACAAAACGTGTTTCTTTTAGACCAATTTACCATTGCTGATGACAAGGTGCTGCTGATTGAAATTTTCGAGAAAAACGGTGGCAGACATCAAACGCTTCAGGTCGAAAATTCAGATTTAATCAAAGCTCGTTTGATTGACGATATGCACCTGAAATTTTAATAACCTTTTAAATTATAACGATGAAAAAATATATCTATACCGTGATGCTCGTTTTGCTGGGCATCACGGTTACACAAGCACAAAGAATGTTGCCCAAACAGAAAGGATTGGAAGTAAATGTTGGCGTATTATCCAACGACAAGATTGGCAATGATTATTTCCTCAATATCGGAATGACCGTGAACGGTAAAAACGGCAATTACCAGCTTTGGGCGTTGGAATATACACACCAATACCACAACTACAAAGACCTCTATATACCGCAGGAAACTTATACTGCCGAAGGTGGTTATAGTTTCTTCCTATTGGGCGATGCCCGTAAGAACATTACGCTGAATGCAGCAATTACAGGCGTAGTTGGTTATGAAAACATCAACCGTGGCGAAGCGATGTTATATGACGGAGCCAAGATTTTGAGTGAGGACAACTTCATTTACGGGGCAGGCGGACGATTGTCTTTTGAGACCTACTTGTCTGACCGATTTGTACTCGTCTTACAAGGTCGTACAAAAGTATTATGGGGTACGGATCTACAACAATTCCGACCATCAGCTGGTCTAGGATTACGGTTTAACTTTTAAAATGTAAAAATGATGATAGCAATATTTAATAAATTCAGGACAGGATTAAGCCCGATATATACAATGCTGGCAATCCTCATAGCTTCGGTTACCTTGGTATCTTGCAATAAAGATGACGAACTGGAAATACAGAATGATTTTCCTTTTGAAGTCAAAATAATGCCTGTACCAAAAGAGGTAACAAATGGTCAGACTATCGAGATCAGGATAACCATACAAAAAAGCGGTAATTACCGTAATACACAATACTATCTGCGGTATTTTCAGTTTGACGGAAAAGGTATGCTTCGTTATTACGATGAACCTCCGTACCTGCCGAATGATTTATACCCATTACCTTCGGAACAATTCCGGTTGTATTACACTTCGGCATCTACCGTATCACAATCTTTTGAGATTTGGATTTCGGATAGTTTTGGGAATGAAAAGCAATTAAGCTTTGACTTTAACAGTAGTAATTAGAAATACTTGAATTAAAGAAAAACCGACCTGTATGCAATTATGCAGGTCGGTTTTTTGCTTTTCAACTTTCAGTGTATGAATGATTTTGTTTAAATTTACTTGAATTATAATTTTATAGGTATGGATGCAGTTACTTCTCAATTGGTGCTGGGGATTATTCCTCTTATTGTTGGAATAGGTCTTGTCTATTGGATAAACCGCAGGAAATTTTATAGGCGTAATGCCGTAGGTGCTGAAGGATTTTCAAGTTTTGAATCATCCGTATTTATTCGTCTTATAGAGCGTATCGGTAAATGGTGTGCTTACGCTTTGATTATTATTGGAATTCTTTTTGTTTGGTCGTATTCGCAAATGAAAAAAGAGAAAGAAAAAAAACAATCTGAAGTAAAAACCGAACAGCCTGCACAACGTTAATTTTTATTCTTCACAATAATTTTAAAATCGGATAACCTTTTGGATTATTCTATTTTTAGCAAAAGTAAACTGCCAAATACCGCCTTTCAAAGCCATCGGCTACAACATTTCAGAATGTCTTAAAATACCTTTATAAATTTAACTTCCACCGAAAAAATGAGTAAAAATGGAAGTGATTGCAATTCAGAAGTCCGCATTGGATGAAATGAAGAATGAGCTAAGGAAACTTTTGGAATTGACCGAAAATGCCTCAAGGAAATATACCCCAATTTTCAAAGAAGAGAAATGGTTGGATAACCAGGAAGTGTGTTTGATGATGAACATTACCAAACGGACATTACAGACTTATAAAGACAAAGGCTTATTGCCTTATTCCAAATTGAATCGTAAGAATTATTATAAACGCTCGGACGTACAAGTTTTGCTCGAAGCTGGTCAACCGTACAATACAAACAACAATGGATTTACTGACAAATGAAGCGGAAGAAATCATCTCTCATCAGGAGTTGATCATGCAGTTAAAAAATCGTATCGAAGAAATATTGAACAACTACCGTCCTGTAATGAAAGGAGAAATATACCTATCTGGCGAAGATGTATGCGAACTGCTCCATATCAGCAAACGAACTTTACAGCAATACAGAGATGATAAAATCCTACCGTATATACAAATAGGGGGAAAGATCATCTACAAGGAAAGTGATATTCTGACAGTCTTGGAGCAGAACTACATATCCAATAATACCGACCATATATAACCAAATTTTATTCAGATTGTGTTTTCGTATCGGAACCTCTTTAGTATATTTGTAGGAACATATAGAAAAATCTTAAAGTGTTTTTACTTTAAGTCCCACATTGAAAACTGGTAATTTTTAAGACAACGGGACAATAAGGAAGAACGCTCATGCCATAGGCGTGGGCGCTCGCTTATTCGTTGTCGGGTATACCAGTGCCTCAATGTCGGTGTAAGTGTAGTTGCCTGCGCTTTATTTTTTTTGTGCAGGGCTACATCAACTTAAAAAGGTATGATATGGAAACTGGCACAGCAAAAGAAAAAATCACCCTCGCCTTTATCAACGATAAAAGCCCAATTATTGATGTTATTAGTAGAGACCTCTCAACTTCCGGATATGAAATATTATTCAAATTGGAGTCTATTGAAGACGGACTCTCTCAATTAGCAGCATTAAAAGAACTTCCTCAGGTTTGTATTATCGACCTTGATTTCTTCGATAAGAATGTATTGAAACAACTTCAAGAATTCAAAACAAAATACCCTAGCATTAAACTTATTGCCCATAGTGATATTGACAATGAGAAAATTGGTAAGACGCTCTTAGCTATTGGTTTTTCAAGTTATTTATTAATTGGTACTGATACTGACGATTTTAAAAAAGCCATTGAAAGAGTTTCCAATGGCTGATAGATATTTTGGTGTGCGATGTAACGAAAATCGTTTAAAAATATTTTTCAATAAGTAACGCCTCCAGCATTAAAAGACAAATAATTTTAATAAAAAATGTGGGGTGGGTTTATTATTACACAATAATTTTGGCCATAGGAAACAGGCAGGGTTGGGCGCTGGATAAAATAGATTTATTACATTATTTGGGTCGACACAGAGGTCGACCCTTACCGTATGATTTCTTAACGGATTTGCATCAAAAGAGGGGTTTTCTATGTTGGGTCAAAGTCAAAAAATATTGTATTCCGATACATCTCCTTATTCATTTACGGATAATAGGTTTACCTTGTAGTAGCCAAGTATTCCTTAATTTCGTTTACTGTATTCTTAGCTGATCTTCCAACTCCAATAAGTGTGGCAGATGCAAAGCCTGTCCAATTTCCATATCCTACTAGCCAAAGTCCAGAAACTCTATTCGCTCTAGTTACTGTTGTTTCAACTCGGCCGTTCGGATCGGTAATACCTAAGTTATCGAGATGTTGAGTGGCATACCTAAAACCAGTACACCAAACTATGGCATCAAACTTTTCCTCTTCTCCAGTTTCCCATTCAACACCGGTAGCTGTTATGGAATTTATACGACCTTTGCTATATAAAACATTTCTTCTTCTTGCTTCGACAACTGATGGTACCATTACAATATTTGACAAATTATAGGTGTTTGTATCCAATGTTTTCCCTTCTTTTTGGGCATTATACATTGCAGTTGCAGTATCAAATAGCACACGACCGTCTACTTCATCAGGAAGAAAACTAGGATTTTCAAGTGTAGACCATTCGGTTTGTCCTACTTTGGATATTTCAGCAAGTAATTGTGCTCCTGAATTACCACCTCCTACAATTAGTACTTTTTTATCCTTAAAAATCTCAGGATTTCTGTAATGAGCAGAATGTACCTGTAGACCTTTAAATAATTCCTTTCCTTTTACATCTGGAATAAATGGCGCAGACCAAGTACCAGTTGCTGAAACCACTGCTTTCGCAAAGTGCTCACCATCTGATGTTTGCAATTTAAATCCTTCTTGGGTTCTTTCTACCGATTGAACCTTAACCGATCTAGTTGTTGGTATATTATATTTCTTCTCATACCTTTCTAGATAATCAATTGTTTCTTTTCTGAATGGGAATTTACCCTGAGATTCTGGCATGAGCCATCCAGGTAATGAACTAAATTGTGCTGGGGAGAATAGGGTCAATGATTCCCATCCATGATTCCATGCTCCACCAGACTGCTCTTGCTCATCGAGTAGTATATAATTTAAACCAGTGCGTCTTAAAAAATATCCACAAGCAAGGGCACTTTGCCCACCACCAATAACTATTACATCATAAATTTTCATTTCACTCATTTAAACGATTACTATTCCATACAGTACAAAAAATCTAAAGCTTTTAATGTCATTAAGTATGTATATATTGATATGTCAATACCAGAAAAACAACTTATATAATTAAAAAAAACAGGGATTTACCTTTTTGGAAGTCCCTGCCTTACTGAGCAATAAAGTTTAACTGTAATATTTCTTTTTAAGCCAAAGGCTGACACGTACTAACAGGATTAAGACTGGTACTTCAATCAATGGACCAATAACCCCCACAAATGCTTGTGGAGAATGTATTCCGAATACGGCTATCGCTACCGCAATGGCTAATTCGAAGTTGTTGCCCGTAGCGGTAAAGGATATTGCGGCATTCTTATCATAGGCTACATTCATGGATTTATTCATGAAAAAACTGATAAAGAACATCAATACAAAATAAATCACTAACGGAATAGCAACTTTCAGAACCTGCATAGGTAGTTGTACAATTTGCTCCCCTTTTAGGCTAAACATTAAAACAATGGTGAATAGCAAAGCATACAGGGTAAATGGTGATATAAAGGGTATAAATTTACGGGTATACCAATTTTCACCTTTTATTTTAGAAAGGTATTTATGACTTAAAAATCCGGCTAAAAAAGGAATTCCTAAATAGATGAGTACGCTTTTAATGACTTCGCTCATCTCTATTGAAACGGAATATTCAGCAAAACCAAAATAAGTTGGCAATATATTGATAAACAACCAAACAAAAAAGCTGTAAAATACGATTTGAAAAATACTGTTTAATGCAATTAGAAGCGCGGCATACTCTCTATTTCCTTTTGCAAGGTCATTCCATACAATGACCATGGCAATACATCGTGCGAGACCAATAAGAATTAATCCGACCATATAGTCTGGTTCATTTCTTAAGAATATCACTGCTAGTATAAACATCAAGATAGGACCAACAAGCCAGTTTAAGATAAGTGATAAGCTAAGCACTTTTTTATCCTTAAACGCAAGCGGCAAAAGATTATAATTTACTTTAGCCAAAGGAGGATACATCATGATGATTAGACCAATAGCCAATGGGATATTGGTAGTTCCAACCGATAGTGAATCCATCACGTTAGAAATGCTTGGAAATAAATTCCCTATTAACACCCCTAATCCCATCGCCAAAAAGATCCATAAGGTTAAGTATCGGTCTAAAAACTTCATTCTTACTTCCATCACTATTCTTTATTTAATTTGTGAAAAGACATAAAACATTTCTGAGGCTATTTCTAAACTTCTACGATTATAGACCTGATCTTGTTGGTCTGTATTGTCTGAGATTTTAGGATCCTCAAAGGTAATAGGTATGCGTTTCTCAGCACCTGCAATAAATGGACAACCACCGTC
This sequence comes from Myroides sp., assembly GCA_018384465.1. GTDB lineage: Bacteria > Bacteroidota > Bacteroidia > Flavobacteriales > Flavobacteriaceae > Flavobacterium. The sequence goes on from JAHAYQ010000125.1 coordinate 23,223, forward strand.
TGCTTGTGAACAGGTCATGACGGCAGCAAAGTTGGATTGAGGATTGAATGCTGCATCGTATTTTTTAGAGAAACCTATTATCGGCAACGCATTTTTATCATATTTGAGTGCATATACCGGATTAGCACCTTCGGAAATGGTAATTACCTCGATTCCTGCTTTTTCAAATGTTTCTGCAACTTTAGGAAACATAGCTGTTTCTTCGGTACCACCTGAATAACATATAACTCTAGGTATCTGGTAGTGTGTCGCCGCTATTTGTGCCCATACTTGAGACAAGTGACTTCTACGTGAATTGTGCGTACAGATAAAATTGATGTTGATATCTAATCCATCTGTAAATTTACCTTGGATATAGTCAATCAAGGGCTGCAAAGTAGCTTTGCGCCCTTGATTGATTTCTAATTTTAGTATATCCGTAACTGTATTTACTAATTTTGTGTTCATAATCGTATTTTGATTAACAACAGCCTGATCCTGGTGCACAGCTATTGGATTTTGATTCGCTCACTTGCGCTAGACTAGGAATACCACAAGCATCTTGTGCTAAACAAGCTGTAGTTTTGTTCGTTAAAACAAAATTCTTGCCATTGAAATCTAATCCGAATTTTCCAATGGTTCCGCTTTGATACTCTACTTCAATCTCGTGATCACCGATATTCAGTTTTGTTTCGGATAGCTCGATGATATGTAATAGCTTGCCGGGTTTTAGTCTGTGCTCATAATCATCTGCATTCCACAACTGGAAGTTTACAGTATTCTCTGCACGAGTTACTCCACCACAATCAATGAAATTTTTAATAATTTGACCTACTTCGGTAACGTGAAAGTGTTCCGGTACAAATGTTCCGTCTTCTAATTGAAATTCAACATTTTCTAATGTTGGAAGGATTTGTTTGATTTCTGATAGTTTCATACTATTTTTATTTAAATTAATTTTTAATGAATCGTTATATTACGATGTTACTTTGCAAAAAAATGCCTAACAACATTCTTTTAAATCAATGTTCTGGGCAAAAAAGTCTTTGAATTCTTCGGAAAAATCCTTCCATACTGTATCGTTGATACAATAACAAACAGATTTTCCTTCAATAGTGCCTTGAATGAGTCCACTAGTCTTGAGTTCTTTTAAATGTTGAGAAATAGTAGCTTGTGCTAATCCTAACTCCTCAACTAAATCATTACAAATACATGCCTTTTGGTTTATGATATATTGTAAAATAGCTAATCTTGCCGGATGAGCTAGGACTTTAAACATAGTTGCTAGCGTATTCTTCTTGTCACTAAATAATTCTGATTTCGTGATACCCATTTATAAATCTTTAATTAAACTTAATATTGCAATATTACGATAATAGATTTAAACCAACAAGATTTATTTTATTTTATTTTTAAACAGGTCAGGAATTACGAATTAAAAGTTTGATAACCAATCAAATAAAGCGACGTTCTTTTGCTTCTTTTCTTTGGTCGCAGATATGGAAAGAAAAGAAGTCAATCCAAAATCAAATATTGGGATACCGAATATCCCACGAAAACAGCTCGCAACCTATTTGATAAAATGTAAGGGAGGGAATTGTGGAGCGGTACATTTTGGCAATGTGGTTGCTCCGAATTTAATGCAAAAATGTGTTTCCGACCGTAGCGAGGAATTGCATTTTTGCCGCCCGATTTTGGCTATCAGGCGACTTTGAGGGGGTGGGTTTGGAAGTTCTTCAGATTAAGAAAAAAACCTCTATTTTCGGTCATTCCATTACGAAACAAGCTCCACAACAAAGAACAACCCATTTGAGCCAATGTTGCATTGATGTATAAATCCTGTTTTTCCAATGCTTCGGCAAGTGAGCAACTTGGCGTATCGTCCGCTTGTTCGGACTGTTTCAATAGTTCGCCAAATTCATCGGTAACCATTGGCAGGCTTGCCACCGTTTCGTACTTTTCGGAATTGGGTTGTTTTACCGTTCCGATAGTGGATAGTATTACTTGTCCTGTATGTTGGCTATTGCCAAAGTCTAACCAATATTTGGGTTCGTCCCGATGGTGTCTGCGGTCACTTAACTCTTTTAGTATTTCAGCAACGCCAAACCTCGCCTTTACATTGTCCACACAAGTAATGTAAATCGTTGATTGTGCATTTTCGGGAAATCCACCCAACGCAGTGCGTTCAAACTTTTGGGTTTCGGCTTTCCAATTTGTACCCATAAACCGATTGACACGGTTTATCAAAGCTACCGATTTGTACAAGCCTATTTCGCTTGGTGCAAAACGCTGTCTGCCCAAATTGGCTTCCGTGATAATATCATCATCCCACAAACGGATTTGCAATCCTGCGTGTCCCAATGTTATTAAACTGTGGTTCATTTCCATTAAAGCGGTCAGAACCTTTGAACCTGTGCCACCTGCACCAATAAGGTTTACCGAAATTGGATTGGTGGGATTGAGCAGGTAATTGTCCGTAAAATGAATGGCTGTTTTTGTCGTTTCCATCACAATAGATTTTTAAGAGTTTTGTTATTCTTTTTTAATACTTCTTTCGGAAAGATTTTATCGGTATTGATTAACTCATTCCAAAGGTTTACACAATTGCCTTTAATCGGACTTTGTCCTCCCAATAAGTGACTGAAATAGCTGTTAAAAAAATAGTCCTCCCAAGCTTTAGTAAATTCCTCAACCGAAGCCGAATTTTTAATTTCAACATTTACCGTACCCATACAGACTTTGCCGTCTTCATAGATATTGAAAAAGGGTCCATAATACAATTTTGTATTATTTGTGGGTCTTCGGTCGCTTGCAAGGGCAAACACACTCAAACTGTTTTTACTCGCTTTCCAAAGCATTGGCGGTACGTGTGCTTTACCGTTCGGAATATCCAAACCATTTACAAAATACAGTTGCCTTTTTTGTGCTTTAGTGTACCAGATGACCGTGCCTTTTTCCGTACTCGGATTAAGGTGCAGAATGTTTGTCGGCAAAATTCCGTTTGCCTTTAAAAAGGCTTTGTCCTTTTCTTTTTGGGTATGAAGTGACTTTGCCAATATATTTGCTTCCCTCACGGTCAATGGGTGGGCATTGATTGGATTTCCGTTTTTGTCCATATCAAAATGCTCTACATACACCTCTGTGTTCGCTCCTTTGGTTTCATAGAATACCAAAGCGGATTTGGGGTGGTATAATGTCCCGAAGTCTTTTGTTATATCAGTTATTGTTTCCATGATTTTCGGTATTTAAAAGGCGTTTAATATGTCGCATAACTTATGTAGTAGTTCAAACAATCGGCTTTCAAAACAAAGGTTGTTAGTGGTTATATCTTTGCCGTTAAACATTTTTTTAATAATGGGTTCTTCTATTTGTCCGTATTCCTGTATTTCATTGTTGACCGATTGTATCAATGTTTCATTGAGCCAACCTTTGTGATCAGCATAAAAGGATATGTACTTTTCCATTCCGATAATGTTGTCCATATCTTCTTCAGATACTTCTCCATTGAGTTGGGCATTCCGGAATACATTTTCATTCGGGTAGGTCTGATATAGTGCAAAAGCTTCTTTTACTACTGTCAAACATTCCCTGTCAAAATTGTCTTTTACTTTAAAACTTTCAATCCGTTGTTCAAATACGGTCAGATTGATACGGTTATAAATCCGTTGCTCAATATAATCCCCGATAAATTCGGCTTGTTTGATTTCTGATAAATAAACTTCGGTTTCTTCCGTATAATCGTCCTGTTCAACCCAATCGTTCATCATTTCGTACATCCAATAGAGATAGCTTGCTTCCTGTCTGTAATACGGAATATCGGCTATATGGTACAGATAAGCACAAGCGGACAATAACAAATGGGCGTTTCTTTTCCGCTTACGGTTGTGCAACATTCGGTACAACGAAGCAACGGGAATGTAAAAAAGTGTTGCCCCTGTATTGTAGCGTTCCTCACTTACAAAATAAGTTTTCTTACTATCCTGTACCAAACGTATTTCTTCCCAATTTAAAACACGTTGTTTTAGCTTCTCTTCCATATCCCACGTAGCCAATGCCATATTATAGGGATAGGGAAATTGTTGGGTTTCTATCGGTGCTATTTGGTAATGTTTGGCAAGATTGGAAAGGGACTTATAAAAATCCCTCTCCGTTTTTGCTGTTTTCTTACAAGCCTGTACGGATTGTTCCGCTTTCAGTTTAGGCAGAAACGTACACTTTAGAATACCATTGGTAGCATTGCTATCGGTACGGATTTCTGCTTGTCTTTTCGTAATTGGTTTGCATCCTTTGGTCTTTGCATCCAATTGGCGAACTCGCCCAACTGTCGGTGCAATTGCCGTTGTCGTTGCTGTGCGGGTATTGTGATTGTTCCCGATAGGATATGTTTGTGCATAGTTCATTGCTTTAAATATTTAGATTAACCTTTCGTTCCCATTACACTCTCAAATTTGTATTCAACTGCATCATCCTTGATTTGTGGTGCAGATATTTTTGCCGTTGTGAGTATGGGGTACATATTGGCGTAAAAATTCATCACGGCTTCCACGCTCCAACGTGGTTCGGGGTCGGTCAGTCTGATGTCCTGTCCTTTATCTTTGAGTATAAATACTCGTTCTAATTGCGTTGCTAATAACATAATTGCTCGTTTTTAAATATTAATATTCTGCATCTTCTTCGTCCTCTTGGAATAAGTCCTCGTCCTCATTTTGCGCATAGAGTTCATTTACCTGCTGTTCAAATTCGGTTTCCTGGTTCGGTGGTTCGGGTTGGGTTTCTTCCGTTGCTCCGAAAAGGCTCGGTGTTCCAAACTTGTCAGATAAGGAGGTTTTACGTTTACGTATCTCGTCCGCTTTTTCGGGAAACTCGGCTATGTCGGGAACTTTTATCCACGCATCACGGAATTTACCTGCTTTTTCAAGTTCGTCTACCTTTGCCATGCCGTCCTTAAACTTCTTGTCTTTGGCTTCTTTTTCCTTTTTCGCTTTCTCGGTTTTTTCTTTCTCCATTGCCGATTGCTTTTTGACTTCTTCCATTTGTCTTAGAAATTTTTCCATATCCACCATTACGCCCGAAACGGTTTTGATAGGTGCTTTTATCTGCTCAAAAAATCCCTCATCAAACTCTTGGGGTGTGGCGTTAAATGTCAATGGGGGAATAAGGTTTTTGGCATTATCTCCGCATTGTTCGTTGTTGAGCAGTATCGATACGATAAGGTTATTTTCTGCTCCTTTGGAAATATTCAGTTGTAATACTCCTGTAAAGTCCAACTGTTGTATCTGATTGAAAAAATTAGTATTCATCGTTTTGAAATTTTAAGGGTTGTTTACTTGTTCTCTTATTGCTGTCAGTTTCTCATATAAGTCCGTCCAATAGACTTTTAGTCTTTTGTCAAACTCCGAAAAACTTTTGTCTTCGTGTTGGTTTTCTGTGCATTCTTCCGCTATGCGGATGGCTTCGTCAAGATTTGGTATTTCGAGACGGCAACCGTGTAAATCTGTTATTTTCATATTGATGCTATTTTGCGTTCCAATAGGGTTTCCAGTATTTCACAATCGCTGTCGTAGATTTCACCTTCAAAAGAATAGGTATCAGTTTCTTCATCAAATTGATACCTGTCAAAATCCTCATCTTCCAAATAAATATCTGTGAGTAGCTTGTCAGAAAATATTGCCCTACCATATATAAGGTTGCTCATTTCCTCATAATCCTGTACGAAATTCACGTGGTAGTATTCTGCTATCGCTTGTACTACCTCAATATTGGGCGACCATTTTGTTTCGTATTGAAACATTCCTATATCCCCCTCGTTCCAATAGATGTTGAAGAAATACCCACCGTTTTCATCTGTGATAAAATCGGGTAATTGTCCTCTTTCTGTTTGTTCTTCCTTTTCCTTCATTGCTTGGAAAAGCTGTTGTATCTGTGTGATTGCTTCGGGATTCCCCTCGAAAACAATCGTATTACTGCACCAATTTGCCATTGTAATTTTATTTATTCGTTACTATATAATATTGTCCTGTTCGAAATTCCGCACCTTTTCTTCGGCTTCCTGTATCGTTCTTCGGATATTCGCCAGTCTTTCAGGTGTAAAAGGCTTGACCATAGCCACATTGATTTATATAAGGTTTTTGCGATCTATGAACTGCTCAATCTTTAAAGCGGTCTTACGGTTCTGTTCTTCGGCATATTCCAAAGCCTTTTTCTTGATTCTGAACCTTGCACCGTCCACGTTCCAACGTACTTTTATTCTATGAATGGTGGATGGGGTACTGTATGCATCGTATGTCGTGCCTGTTATTTCCTGCTCTTTTTCAACCTTGACAACTTTAATATATACACCTTGCTGTTCTACGTTGGGGTAATATGTAGAAAGCAAAAGATTTTGAGCCTTGTCAAAGATTTCAAATCGGACAAAATCTTTATCTTCCAATAGGATACGGAACAGTTCTTTCATGTGAAAATTCCAATTCATCAAAACCCTTTCTTCGTATTTTTTATATGTTATGATACCAATATTCATGATAATTGATTTTAATGGCTACCACCGATTAAGGCGGTAGCCTGTGGTTATTTAATTAAGGTTTAGGATTTCTGCACCGTCCGTTGCAAAAGAAGTACATAAGTCAAATGCTTTCTGCGATTTCAGTTGAGCCGTTCCACCTAGTACAATGCTTTGTAGTTTGGCTTCATCGTTTTTGTAATTGCGTACATTTTGGTAGTAGCCTGTGACAGCGTTGTACGCTCCGAACAAAGTACCTTTTGTGGTGTCCATTTGTTGCGTATCGCTTAGCATTGCATACGCAAAAGCATCTTCAACGGTGTTTTTAAACACGGTAGAAACTTCATCTTCCACACCTTTTTTAAGTAAATCCAACGTTTCTTTATTCGGGCAAAGTGCCAATTGAATTAGCTTTTTAACCTCTTGGTCTGTTACTTTTACCTTAGTCCAACCATTGAAGATACTTTCTAGCTGTGTGCTTAACGTATTCGCTAATCCCATAATTTTATGAGCATTTTCAATACGTTGTTTTGCTCCCGATGTGTGTTTAATACGGACTACATTAGTCATACTGCGTAATGAGGCATTCAGCGTGTTTTGGCATACAATACGGATAGGCGTAAAAGCGGCTGTGATACTGCCCGAACCATCGTGCGAAGTTGTGAGGAAGATATATTTTTCTGTCACGTCATCGCCATTGCCAACACGGATATAATCGGGTAATTTGGCTGTGATAAATATACGTTCGCCATTACCTAATGCTCCTGCGGTTTCGTATAGAATACCCTCGCCACCACCTACAATAGCATCAAAGAAATTAAAGGCTTCACGGTTTTGTACAATGTGGTAATCCTTACCGACTACACCCAATACTGCATTGTTATCAGTGCGTATGTTGGCAAAATAGTTGGGTACTTCCAATTCGTTACTGCCTATTTCGATACCGCTAGCTGTTTCGATAATACCCGAATCTTTGGTAAATAGTGGACTTTTTACGACTTCATAGTCTAAACCTGCGTGCTTGATAGCTTCTGCGCTTGTTGGGTATTGCTCTACGATTTGCCCCAAACCGTGCCACGCTTTTTGTTGAACGCTAAAGAATGAATAACGTCCTGTTTTCTCGTTGAAATTGATGTTGTGTGCCATAATGCTAAAAATTTTGATGTTTGAAAAATGATTAAATACTCGTTGTTAGAATGGGAGGTCGTCTTCTGTTTCCAATGCTGTAACCTTGATACTTTTCGATTGTGTAGAAGCTTGTGTAGTTTCTGCTCGCTTACTACCTCCGTGCAGTTTGATTTGCGAGGTATGGAAATTCAGTCCTGCTCTTAATTCTCCGTCATTACCTACCCACGCTCTTGTACTTACTCTGCCCGATAGTTCTACCAAAGTGCCTTTTGTGAGTAGTGTGGCTACCTTAGCAGAAATCCAATAAGAGCAGTCGAAATAGGTGGTTTGCTCAATGCGTTCGCCCTGCTTGTTTTTGTAGCTGTCGTTGGTCGCTACTGAAAAATTTACTACTTGTTTGTCCTGTGACGTGGTGCGTACTTCCGCATCTCTTGTCAGTCTTCCGATGATGTTCATGATTTCTACTTTTTTACGTTTTTGAATTTGTCCCGATTTGATTTTTTTAAAATTTATTCGGAAATGAGAGGTGGTGCTGAAGTTTCGTTTCACTTTTTCACCATTTTCAATGTTTATTTTTCCCATTTCTGACATTTTTTTTATTCGTTTAAAGAGCCGGAGTATGCTTTGTTTCGTTTCACGAGCATAAAAGGTTCGTGTTTAGCAGCAACAAGGTTTTGGCAAAAAAATACGACCCGAATGGGTGGAGATTATTTTGCAAACCCGAAGGGCATGACCTTTTTGCTGTGTTAAGAACACGGAAATACCTTTGCTCTTGAAATGGGACAAAACAGCATACTGGCTCTTGAATAAAAAAATGAAGTGGAAGTAATGAAAATGACGTTACACAAATGGTCTATGTGATTACAAAGTCTGCTCACTTGCTTGACCGTATTTTTTTCTTGTGTAAATAAGTGGCTTGGAGAGCCACAGAAAGGGTATTGAAGAAAATATTGAAGTGGGTACTGAGAGGTGTTTTCTCAATATCCTTGACCAAGGATCCGATCAAAGCTCTTTTATGTGCGGTGGGATTAGCAAAGGATAAATAAATGTGCTTTGGGGATAAAAAATAAGGTGTAAAAAAAGCAGGATCGTCAAATCCTGCTTAATTCATCTTTTCTTAATCGTTTAACTGCCATCAACTCCTTCCAGCAATTTCCGAATATCTTCGTAACGATAGTACATCAATCCACCAATTTTAGTGTAGGGTAATGTTCCATTTAGCCGAAGGTTTTGAAGTGTGCCAGCTGAGATTCCTAATAATTTGCGCACCTCATAGCTTTTTAACCATTCCTTTGGTTCCTGTCCCGATTTTCTCATATAAGGTGAATATCTTCTAATTTCTTCAAAAAGTTCTTTTTTAAAACTTTCAAGATCCTCTCGGGTAATAAGTTCTACTCTCATTTGCAATTCCTTTAAATATTAATAATTTCATGAGGGGCAGAACAGCCTTCTGTTATCAATTCTGCCACTATGAATACAAATGAACTGAAAGTAACCAAAGACTTAAACAAACTGGTATCCAATGGCACCATTTGGCTGCGAAAGGCATGTAATACCCTGCGTATCCTTAAAAATATACACACCAATTGCATTAAGCTAACCTTTTGAAGCCATTCGTTTCCTAAGGTTCTGCATATCTTCGCTAAGTTTGTGCTCTACAACTTTCGCATAGATTTGTGTAGTACGTATCGAAGTGTGTCCAAGCATCTTACTAACAGATTCGATCGGAACGCCGTTACTCAAAGTTACAGTTGTAGCAAATGTATGTCTAGCAAGGTGGAAGGTGAAATTTTTATTAATTCCACAGATTTCAGCAATCTCCTTTAAATAACCGTTCATGCGCTGATTGGAAATGACTGGAAAAAGTGTACCTTTTGCTAAAGCTACGGGATGATCTCTATATTTTTTGATCAATTGGACCGCCTCTGGTAAGAGTGGAACCCTAACCGTCGTGTTCGTTTTTTGTCGGTTGGTCATTAACCAGTCCCGACCATCGATTCCCTTAGCAATGTTCTCTTGGGTTAGATTGAATATATCAATGTAGGCAAGCCCTGTGTGACAACTGAAAAGAAACATATCAAGTACAGATTGCAAGCGTTCAATTTTAAAACTTTTTTTGCTCAATACCTTTAATTCTTCCTTTGTAAGATGCCCTCGTTCTACTTTGTCGAAGTGGAGTTTATATTTGGAAAAAGGATCTTTTTCCAACCAGTCCATCATAACAGCCATATTAACCATTTTCCGCAAACGCTCCATGTGCTTCATCACTCCATTATTATTAAGAGATTTATGATGATCAATCGACTCATAATTAATAAGAAAGTTTTCGAAATCCAGAATAAACTTATAATTGAGTTCATCCAGTGTTATATCACTTTTACGATATTGATGCTTTATAAACTTTTTGAGATAACTTTCTGTAGTGTAATAGTTTTTCATGGTGCCTGGAGCAAGTTTTGTAATAGCTACTTGCTTATGATATTCAATAACCTTTAGCAAGGTCATTGCTTCCTCTATATCTTCACCAAGGTATTTGGCTTTAACAGCATCGACAGAAACCACTTTGTTTTGCTGTATCAATTCCTGATAGCTATCAAAGATCAAAGAGCGCACCTGTTCCATGTGGCTGTTCAATTTTACGATTTCTTGCCGTTTCCCTTTTGCTCTTCCTTTTGCTTCATCCCAATTGTTGATCGATACTTTGCTTTTTAAGGAAATTTCAGTTCTGCGACCGTTTACTGTAATCCTTGCATAAACAGTGGCCGTCTCATCTTTCTTGTTCTTGGGCAACCGTAACACGAATTGAATCCCAAAGGTGTTTTTACTCTTCATATCCATTTATTTTATGTTCAACTCATACTCTTTGGTGCTGTTCTCTCCTTCCAACTAGTTGGAAGGGATGCAGTAAAGAAGTCAAACAATCATAAATAGCATCAAAATAAATGTTGTAAACAAATGATTTACAGTTATTTATAAGCTATTCGGTGAGTAAATATAAAACTTAAAAAGACTCACCGTTTAACTCACATTTAGATTGATATTTATTGGGGTTTCTTGATATGAAATAAAACAAAAAACCCTCAAATTCATAGAATTTGAGGGTTTTAGACCTTACTTAGTGTAAGTGTGGTCGGGGTGGCAGGATTCGAACCTGCGACCTCCTGCTCCCAAAGCAGGCGCGATGACCGGGCTACGCTACACCCCGAATTAAAGGTAGTAATAAGATTATAATTTTAATGAACTACTGCGGAGAGACAGGGACTCGAACCCTGGCATCGGTTTCCCGATGACAGATTAGCAATCTGCTCCATTACCGCTCTGGCACCTCTCCTAACTTATCTACAAATAACATACATTACTTGTTCTAAGCGGTTGCAAATATAGAACGGGATTTCAGTTTACGCAAGTCTTTTTGAAAAAAAAATTAAAAAATTTGGCTTAATTTTGGTGCTACATTAGCTAAATTACAAGTAAAAGAATGAATGTTAAAGGATTAGTGTTTTTAGGAATTTTATCAATATTTTCACTTTCGAGCTGTTCAAGTTCAAAAAATATTCCTCAAAAGGTCATAACTAAAATTATTCGCGATACAATTATCGTAAATTCGAAGACAGACCAATACGAAATGACGCGTGCTGCTAAATTAGAAGATTACAAGATTAACGCGATAAATTACCCTGCAGTTGGGCAAGATGAACGTGTTCGCTTCTTAGTTTTGCATTATACTGCTTTAAACAACGAGAAATCGATGCAAGTTTTAACGCAACAAGAAGTAAGTTCGCATTATTTAATAAATGATTTAGATGATAATGATATCCATTTATTGGTCGATGAAACGAAAAGAGCGTGGCATGCTGGTGCAAGTAAATGGAAAAATTTAGATAATTTAAATTTCACTTCCATCGGGATAGAAATTGTAAATCTTGGTTATACTACTAATAATGGTGTAATGACACATTATCCTTATCCTGAATATCAATTTAAAAAAATTGGAAGTTTAACAAAGGATATCGTAAATCGCTATAAAATTTCACCTGTTAATGTTATTGCACATTCTGATATTGCTCCAGGTCGTAAACACGATCCAGGACCATTATTTCCATGGAAAAGATTATATGACGAATATGGAGTTGGTGCGTGGTATGAAGAAGCAGATAAGCAAATGTTTATTTCTTCCGCTCCGTTTATTTTTGACGGCGAAGTTGTGATAAAAGAGTTCCAAAAAGAATTAAAAAAATATGGTTATGATATAACTGAAACTGGAATTTGGGATGATAAAACAAAGAAAACAACACAAGCTTTTCAGTATCATTTTAATCCTACAAAATTCGACGGAAACTTAGATGTTGAAACTTGGGCAATTATAAAAGCTTTAAACAAAAAATATAATCCGTAAATTTGAGCTCCTACTTTTAGGAGCTTTTTTTATACAAACAACACAACAACAAAAATGTCAAGTTACATTTACATTAAAAATTATTTTCTTGAAGAGTTACAAAAACTTGTTCAAGAATATTTTAACAATAATTACACGGAAGAATCTACATTAGAAGTTAATATTCTAATGAAAAATTCTCGAACGTATTTTGTTCAATTTAATGAAGAACTAGCTATTGAAGAATTGTTAGATTGGATTAATAATATTAATTTAAATAAACCATCAACCGAGCGTGAAACGATTATAGAGGGCTATCAAACTATTAATTCTGTTGATTATAAATTCTATTTTATAAATGATGACATTTTTGCAATTAACTCTAAAAATGAAACTTATAAAATTGAAGATTTAGAAGAATTAGTTCCTATAACAATCTCGAATTCTTTATTTTCGAAAACTGATATTCCAACAAAAAACATACATTCTATGGCTACTATCAAATTCTTTGTGCCTAAGAAAAAATGGTGGAAAATTTGGTAAATAATTAAATAACTGCTGAATGAGAAAATATATACTACTTATTTTATTTGCGTTACAATCAAGTTTTATATTTGCACAATTACAATCCAATTCATTTAAAAATGATGAATTAAATTTGAAATTAGAATTATCAAATAATCACTTTTTTTATTTTCAGAATTTAAATGGATTAATCAAAGAATATGTTCGTGGAGAATGGAAAATTGATGGTAATAAATTAATCCTAACCGAATCGTCTCATAGCGAAAAAGCAGAAAATAAACACAGTATTCGAAAAGCGCCGAAATTTGATTATACTACTGCAAAACGAGAAACTATTTATACGATTTCAGGGGATAATTTAATTTTTTTCTCACAAAAAACAGAACCCGTACAAGCCAAATTTGAGTATCAGCTATTTGGTGATTTTAAATCAGAAAAATAAATCAATATGAAATTAAAAAGCTTAACTCCAATTATTTGGACAAAAGATATACAAACTACTACAACTTTTTATAAAAAGTTAGGATTCAAAATCAACGAAGAAAACGAAGATTTAGTTTGGACAAGCATACAAAATGGCGAAATTGAAATCAACATTGCTAATCCAGAAGCAAACCCTGATTTTAAACAACCTCAATTCACAGGAACATTATACTTTAATGTAGAAAATGCGGATGAAGCGTGGGAAGAATTAAAACACAACAAAGTGGTTTACGAAATCGAAACGTTTGATTGGGGAATGCGCGAGTTTGCGATCGAAGATAACAACGGATACATTTTACAATTCGGTGAAGCCATCGAATTTGATTACGGAGACGAAGATTAATCCAAGATTTAAAATTAAATTCATCGTATTCTTTCCTACATTTGGAGCGAATACGATTTTTTTATGCATAAGAATTACACCGCCGACCAACGTTTTGATAAAATAGATTTCACAACTTCTCCTCTATCTTTCAGGGATTTTGAACAATGTCAATTTGTTCAATGCAATTTTAACGGAGTTGATTTAAATGATTTTAATTTTATCAATTGCGAATTTATAGAGTGTAATTTGAGCTTAGCGCAAATCAACGGAACCACGTTTCAAGATGTCAGTTTTACGAATTGTAAAATGATTGGTTTTAATTTGGAAACCAGTAATAAATTTGGATTAAAAATTAAGTTTAATAATTGTATTCTGAATGATTCTTCTTTTTATGAGGTTCAACTTTCTAAATCTCATTTCAAAGATTGTACATTAGAAAATGTTGATTTCGCTTATGCGGATTTATCGCAAACTTATTTTGAAAATTGTAACTTAATGAATGCAATTTTTGATCAAACCAATTTAGAAAAAGCGAATCTTACCTCATCGTATAACTTTTCTATTAATCCGACACAAAACAAAGTTAAAAACGCTAAATTTTCAAAAGAAAATTGCATTGGATTATTGGACAGTTTCCAAATCAAAATCGAATAATTTTCTTGTTTATAAGTCTTTTCATTTTAACGCTTTCTAGGTTTTAAAAAACAATTTTAAAAACTTAAATTGCTCGTCTATCCTCTATTTTAGCTCGTTTTAGCTAAGATTTTAATTATTAATCATTTATATGTTAGACGGTTCAAAAATTTCATCCATTTTACAACGTTCACCCAGCGTGGATTTGCTAAAAATGCGAAATAGAGAATTGATTTTGGTCTTTTTGGCTGATCAATTCGCAGAGAAACATCGCATTTTATCTTCAGAGATTATACATTCTCGTTTAACGGATTATTTGGAATATCGTCAAGTAGAAAATGACGAAGAAACAGACATTCAGGTTTTTGATTCGTACGAATTAAAAGCTAAAAAATACATTACCGATTGGACCAATCGTGGTTTTTTAACGAACTTTCAGACCGAAAATGGAGAAGTATTTTACGAACTTTCTTCTCATACAAGTAAAACGTTGGATTGGATTAACAGTTTAGACAAAGACGAATATGTCGGAACGGAATCAAAATTCAAAACCATTGTTACTCAACTGAAAGAATTAGTCGAATATTCGAACGATAACAAAGAACAACGTTTGGCAATTTTGGAAGAACGTAAAAAAGAAATCGAACACGAAATGACTCATTTACGTTTGGGTGAATCTTTAAAAGTGTACGAAGATTTCGAGATTATTCCACGTGTTAATCAAATTACCCAAGCGGCTAAAGAATTACTTTCTGACTTTAAGGAAGTAGAAGATAATTTCAAAACTATTACGAAAGAAATTTACCAACGTCATAACGAAGGAACCTTATCTAAATCAGAGATTTTAGATTTTACGTTTAATTCGTTGGATAGCTTAAAAGAAAGTCCACAAGGAAAAAGCTTTTATGCGTTCTGGAATTTCTTGTTGAATCCTTCGCTTCAAACAGAATGGGATAAATTAACGCAAGAATTGTACGCTACCTTATCGCAAAAAGAAATTGAGATTCAAGATGCTTATCTAAAAAATATGAAAAAGCATCTGCACGCGGCTGGGCAAAAAGTGTACAAAGCCAACGATAAAATGGCGGATAAACTGAGTAAAGTGATTCGTGAAACCCAAGTGTCAAATGCAAAAGCCACGAAGAAAACGATTCAGGACATCAAAAAATCATTGATTAAAATTAGTCAACAAAAAGATTCTCCTGATATTTCGTTAATGGTGGATGATGGGATTAATATCCATTTGCCTTTTGACCGTAAATTAACGATGGAACAAACCCAAGAAGTTATTTATGATGCACATCCAAAAGTTGCCGAATCGGACATCTCGAAATCGGAACATTTAGAAAAGATTTTCAATAAATACGCAATTGATAAACAAGTTATTCGAGATCGAATTAACGAGCAATTAGCGACTAATTCTGAGTTAAATCTAAATCAAATCATCGAAAATTCGGGTGGTTTACAAAAAGGTTTACCCGAACTTTTTGCTTTTATCGCGTTAAGTAACGAGTACAATCACGACAAAAACGATGCAGAATTACAAGAAATTGTATTCAACAAAGCAGAACAAAAATCAATACAAATTCCTAAAATTACCTTAAAGTATGAGTAATTTAGAACAACATATCAAACCCTATTCTAAAGCGATTGTAAAGCTTTTAAAACAGCCGATTGAGAATCATCAATCCCTTTGGCAAGATGTTTTAAACTACCAAGTGGAAATTCAGAATTATTTGAATTTAATTGGATTAGAATTAGTGGTAAAAAAAGACGAAGGATTTGCTTATTTACGCGAATTAGAAGACCGTGAAGGAAATACAATAGGTCTGGTTTCTAAACGTAAAATTGGATTCGAAGCTTCGATAATTTTGGTGGTCTTACGCCAAAGTTTAGAAGAATTCGACCAAAATCCTACGCAATTTGATGTAAGTGAGAAATTCATCACCTATCAAGAAATCAAAGAAGAAGTCGAATTATTCTTACCCGAAACATACAACAAAGTCAAACTTTTAAAAGACTTAGATCTTAACATTCGCCGAATTGTGGATTTAGGTTATTTAAAAGAAATTGATAAAAATGAGTTTGAAACTAAATATCAAATTCATCGTATCATCAAAGAAAAAGTGACGTTGGATCAATTACAAGAATTTAAAAACAAATTAGAGGAATATGTTGAATCTATTTAGTACAACATCCGAAGAATCGGGATACAGACTGCAATACATGGAAGTTTTCAACTGGGGAACTTTCACCGATCGCATTTTCCGTATTCAGCCCGAAGGGAATAATTCGTTGTTAACGGGAGCGAATGCTTCTGGGAAAAGTACGTTTATCGATGCACTTTTAACCTTGTTGGTTCCGGCAAAAAAAGACCGTTTTTACAACCAATCTTCTGGTGTCGATAAAAAAGGTGACCGTACGGAAGAAACCTATGTTTTAGGAAATTATGCCCACATTCAGCGTGAAGGTGATTTGGGTACGATGACAAAATCATTGCGAGATAAAAATACATATTCGATTATTTTAGCGCATTTTGATAACAAAGACGGAAAGAAAATCACGATTTTCCAAGTTCGATGGTTTTCGGGTGATGAATTAAAACGTACGTTTGGAATTGCGCACGTTCCTTTATTAATAGAAACCGACTTTTCTCATTTCGATCAAAAAGGAAATTGGAAAAAGACTTTAGATAAAAAATACAATTCGAATTCGACGAAAAAGAAAATCGAATTCATGGACGGTCCGATTGCTTATGGTGATCGAATCTCGGATTTATTCGGAATGAAATCTTCCAAATCATTGACGCTTTTCAACCAAGTGGTTGGAGTAAAAGTTTTAGAAGATTTAGACGAATTTATTCGTACCAATATGCTGGAAGAATGGAACGCTGAAGCCGAATTCTTACAGCTGAAAGAAAGTTTCAACACGTTGATGGAAGCGAAAATCAATATTGAAAAGGTCAAAGACCAAATCAAATATTTGGAGCCGATTAACGAACACGCCAACAAAATCATTGATTTAAACGGAAAGCTTGAAACCTTAAATCATTCCAAAGAAACTGCCGTTTATTGGTTTGCTCAAAAAGGGTTACACTTAGCGCAAGAAGAATTAACGAAAGCCAATACTACTTTCCAAGGTTTCCAGCAAGAATTGGAAAAATTAAAGGAAAAAGAAGCGTCGTTAAAAAATCAAGAAACAAATTTAACGGTTCAGATTAAGTCAGATGATATTGGGAAACAGTTGGAACAAATTAAAATTGATTTGGCTCAATTGGAAAAATCAAAAGCTGCAATTGAAGAAAAACGTCAATCGTATAATGCATTGATTCAGATTTTAGGTTTAATTGAAAATCCAACAACTGAAGAATTTAATCAAAACATCACGCGAATTGCAGAAATTAAAAATGAAAGCAATACGAATGTTGAGGTATTACACGAAGAAATTCGCCAATTAAAAAATCAAGCGGATCAAATCAAAGCGGAGATTACGCAAGCACAAGAAACGATTGATTTTTTAACGAAACATCAAAATAATATAACAGGAACAATTGCAACGGTTCGTGATGAGATTGTACAACTTACAAATGCTACACAAGCCGAAATTCCTTTTGTTGCTGAATTGATTAAAGTTAAAAATCCAACTTGGGAAACAGCAATTGAACAAATATTAAATCAATTTTCGCATCAAATTGTAGTTCCTGAAAAATATTTAACAGAGGTCGAAAAATACGTTCAATCCAATCAATTAGAAGCTTTTTTACAAATTTTAGCCTATAAAGGATTTACTTCGATGGAAGGTTTAAAACCAGTTGTCGCGGAAAATCATTTGGTGAATCAGATAGAGTTTAAATCGGAAAGTATTTACGCGAAATGGATCAAAGAAACAATAGAAGAACAATTTGATTTTGTTTGTTCAGATGAAATCTTTTCCAATGTAAATACCGTTTTAAAAGAGGGAACGATCGTTTTTGCGAATGGAAATATCCAAAAAGATGGACGAACTGAAACCAAGCGTAAGGAAAACTTTGTTTTAGGTTGGGAAAATACCTCAAAAATTCAAGCGATTTATCAAGATTTAAAAGATTTTGAGGCAGAATTTGAAGCGAACGAATTGTTAATCAATGAAACGCAAAAGAAGATTCAATTCATTGAAAAAATCAAAGAAACGATTTCGAAAGTAGAAAATACTTTCACTTCTTACGCGATTATCGAAACCAAAGAAATCGAAGAAGAAATCGCACAAAAACAACATTTAATTGATGTTTTAAATTCAGGTTCCAATCGTACGGAAGGTTTACAATACGAGTTAGAGAAAGTTCAGGCAACGTTGAAATTATTGTCTGAAAAGGAAATTCATAATCTAAACCGTGAAACCTTTAAAGTTGAGACTCAAATTCAGCAGATTCAAAAAGAAATCAAACGTAACGAAGAGATCTTAAAAGCGTTGGATGTAGTTTCAATTGATGAATTCGAAGAAAAACATCAAGATTTACTAGCGATTGATTATTTCTCGATTAAACTGAAACAAACAGAATTCCAAAAAGAATTAGAAACGCAAATCAAAAGTTTTGAGTATTCGAAACGATTAGCGGAAGATAAAATCAAGCAGAAAATCAACGAATTCAAAAATCCAAAAGAAGATATTATTTTAAAATACAAGGATTGGCGTTCAGATGCTTCTGCTCTACCCGATTCGACACATTTGGAATTGGTTTCGGAATACCAAGAATTCTATCAGCGATTAAGTGAAGATAATTTACCACGTTTCGAAACGAAATTTGAATCGTATTTACAAGAAACCATCATCAATAAAATTGGAGATTTCCGAATGTTCTTCGAGAATTGGTCAGAAAATATCCAAGAAAACATTGGGTTATTAAACGAATCGCTTGCTGAAATTGATTACAATAACAAAGAATACACAACCTTTATTCAATTGGTTGCGAATCCACATTATGTAGCGGAAATTCAAGATTTCAAAGCATTACTGAATCGTGCGATTGCTAATGGAAATGATGCGTTAATGTTATTTGAAGAAAAACGTGACCATTTTAACGATCATATCGCGCCTTTAATCAAGAAATTGAATAAAGAAGAATGGCGATCGAAAGTTATGGATGTCCGTTATTGGTTCAATTATAAAGCGGAAGAATTCCGTCGTGACACGAACGAAAAAGTGAAAACCCACGAACATATGGGCGCACTTTCTGGTGGAGAAAAAGCTCAATTAACATATACGATTTTAGGTTCAGCAATTGCGTATCAATTTGGATTGATGCGAAAAGACAAAGCCAATACGTTCCGTTTTATTGCGATTGATGAGGCTTTTAAAGCGCAAGATGAAGATAAAGCGAAGTATTTATTACGACTTTGTGAGCAATTGAACCTACAATTATTGGTGGTTACACCTGCAGATAATATCCATATTGTAGAAGATCATATTTCGTTTGTGCATTATGTAGAGCGAAAAGAAGAAAAATATTCGTGGTTATACGATATGCCAATAACGCAATATAAGGCTCAAAAAGAGTTATTTGAAATTTAACCTTGATAAAATAAAGAGTTGGATAGCTATTCAGCTCTTTTTTTATGTTTGTTATTTTACAATTAGTTTATCAAAAAATCTTATTTTTACAAAACTCAACAACACTTTAAAATAACACGTAATACATGAATGCACAAAATCTAATTAACAATTATAGCAATTTAATAAATAGCTATAGTAAAGCCTCTACTAC